>NZ_JADQ01000011.1:0-120477 GCF_000518465.1 Paenibacillus sp. J14
CAGCCTCTAGCTTCATCCAACCTTCTCGGTGCTAATAACCCAATTTTAAATCTTCCATGCTAACCAGGTGGTTTTAAAATTGGCTTCTTATCACGTGGCACTCTCAAGTAGCCTAATCGACGTCGAATCTTGAATTCAGCCGAGCCTTCCGTTGCTCACGTAGCCCGTACAAGCTTATGCTTCCGAAGTCGTTTTCTACGAAAACGTTTAGCTCCGCTACTCAGTCTCTAGCTTCATCCAACCTTCTCGGTGCTAATAACCCAATCTAACGGTGAAAACGGACCCTGCCCAAAGAGGCGGTATCCGTTTTCGCTCGAACACTATAGTTATTTTATTACAAATAAGGCATTGGGTCTACCGGGTTACCGTTGATCCGGACTTCGAAGTGACAGTGAGGACCGGTGGAATTGCCCGTGCTTCCGACTTCGGCAATTTTTTCGCCTTTCTTCACGTGCTGGCCTTTCTCAACCTTAATCCCGCCGTTGCGAATATGGCCGTAAAGCGTCCATACGTTGTCACCGTGGTCGATGATGACCGTGTTGCCGTAGCCGCTCCACCATTCTGCAACGATGACGACGCCGTCCTGAGCAGCATGAATGTCCGTACCTTGCGGTGCTGCGAAATCCACACCTGTATGGGTCTTCTTCACACCCGTAATTGGATGGATACGCGTACCGTAGCCGGAAGAGATGCGTGCACCATCCACCGGCAATCCAAAGGAACCTCCGTTCCCCTTAAATCCGCCGGAACCGGACGAAGTCTTCTTATATTTGTATACTTGTGCGGCCTTTAGCTTGTTCTTCTCTTGTTCCAACGCCGACCGTTTCTTCGCCAGCTCAACCAGGAGCGCTTCTTGCTCCGCGCTGATATCTTCGGATTCCTCGATCTCCGCGTTGTATTTCGCAATCAACTGCTGCTTCTCGATCTCCTTCGCTTCCAGATCGCTCTTCCGCGACTCGGCATCCGCATAAAGCTGCTTCACTTTGGCATAATCCTGCTCCAGTTGCTGCTTCTGTTGCTCAATCAGTTCCTTATCCCGTTTATGTTCGTCCAACAGGATATGGTCTTGATTGGCAATCGCTTGGAGGGAGTCCGCGCGCTCAAGAAAATCGGTGAAGCTGGTAGAGGACAGCAGCACATCTAAATAGGAAACGACGCCATCCGTATACATCAACCGAACGCGAGTGTCAAGCAAGTGGGATCGCTCTTCAATTCGCGCCTGGGTCTCGTCCAATTTTTGCGCGGTTTCACGCAGATCCTCTTCCGTTTCCTCAATTTCGAGGGAGATTTTCGTTAACTCATTGCTGACAACCTCAATCTGACTCATTAATTGCTTCAGATAGTTGGTGTTTTTATTGACGTAATGCTGCGCTTCCTGCTTCTGACTCTCGGCTTTCTCCTGCTGCGCTTTGGCTTGCTTAGCCTGCTCCTGAAGCTGCTTCAGCTCTTTGTCGATCTGGCTGATGGTTTTGGTCTTGGCGAAGCCTTCAGTAGGTTGGAAAATCAAAGCGGCTAATGCGACAACGGTGAGTGTGGTTATCCATTTCTTCAACTTCGTTTCCCCATCCTTCTTGTATAAGGTAGTTAAAAGTTCGACTCTTCTAGATATAAGAAGACCTCGGCTTTTGATTGCAATGTGCTACACCTTCAAGAACTTCCGAATCGACATCGTACTTCCCCAAATGCCAATCAAAAGTCCTAAGCCAACCAGCAATCCGCCTAGTTCCAGACCGATATCTTGCAGCGGCACCAGTTGAATAGCCAGCGTCACGTCGGATTTGACCGAGGTCACCAGCTCGTTATAACTAAAGAACAGCACGCCAACGGTAATCAAAGAACCGATCAAACCTATGAGTGCGCCTTCTACGAAGAACGGCCAGCGTATAAAGGTATTCGTCGCGCCGACCAGCTTCATGATGCCAATCTCCCGGCGACGGGCTAAGATCGTAACCCGGATCGTATTGGAGATGAGGAACATCGCCATCAGGGCAAGACCCGCTACAAAGGCAAATCCGATATTGCGGATCGCCCGGGTGATTTTGAATAACTTTTCCACCGTACCTTGTCCGTAGTTAACCTTATAGATCGGGTTCTCTTCGTATTTATCGTTCAGGGCATTAATCTTGCTGGCTACGTAAGGCACCGTAGTAGGTTCAATGACCTTAACCTCAAACGTATCAGGAATCGGGTTCGTCGTCTCGTCGTACCCTTCCAGCAGATCCTTGCCTTCCTCGCCGAGCTTCTCCCGGAAATCCTTGAGACCTTCGGCTTTAGGAATCAGTTTCACTTTGCTGACTTCTTCCATGGAGCCGATATCGTTATAGATCTGGTCGCGTACGGCTTCGGTCACATCTGAGTTGAGGTATGCTTTGATCTGTACCTGGTTGTCCGCCTCATCGGCAAACGCATTGACGTTCAGCACTAGCAAGGTGAACACGCCTAAGATCAGCAACGATACGATGATCGAGGTGATGGACGCCACCGACATCCAACCGTTGCGGAACACGCTCTTTGCGCCTTCCCGCAAATGCCGCAAGAAGGTGCTAATAGTCATAACCATATTCCCCTCTCAGCTGGTCTCGCACGATATTGCCGTGTTCAATCGCGATGACGCGTTTGCGCATCGTATTGACAATCTCTTTGTTGTGGGTAGCCATAACGATTGTAGTGCCTCGGAAGTTGATTTCGTCCAGCAGCTGCATAATCCCCCAGGAGGTCTCAGGATCGAGATTCCCCGTAGGCTCGTCCGCAATAATGACGGAAGGATTATTGACGATCGCTCGAGCGATCGCCACCCGCTGTTGCTCACCGCCGGATAGTTGGGATGGATCGCGGTTTGCTTTATTTTTCAGCCCGACCAGGTCGAGCACTTCCATTACGCGTTTCTTAATAATCTTCTTCGGGGCTTCGATCACCTCCAAAGCAAACGCCACGTTCTCGTAAGCCGTTAGCTTCGGGAGCAGACGAAAGTCCTGGAAAATCACCCCGATATTTCGGCGCACATAGGGAATTTTGCGAGGTTTTAGCTTGCCAATGTTAAAGCCGTTCACAGAAATCTGCCCCTTGGTGGGCACTTCTTCCCGGTAAATCAGCTTCATAAAAGTCGATTTCCCTGCGCCGGAGGGACCAACCAAATACACGAATTCATTACGGTCGATCTTGACCGAAACGCCTTTAAGGGCGTGGGTACCGTTCGGATATGTCTTCCAGACATCCTGCATTTCTATCACTTGATCACGTCCTAAATCTATGATTCCGTTTCTATAGGTGGCCCTATCTTACATTCGACATGTTCCAGCCAAATCCTTTAAAAGTTGAGGAAATTCCTTGAAGTCCGATATTTATTGTAACAAAGATGTTACCACTTGAGTACCCGAAAGTTTCCAGCTGTTTGATCATACATATAGTTGTACAAGGTTCTTTTCTATGAATCTCAAGGGCTGCGGCCTAAAGGAGACGGCTATGAAAAAGAAACATTTGGCAGCTATATTCCTCTGCGTTGGGCTTCTCGGCGCCGCAAGTTGGGGAGCGCTCACACTCTATGTCTCACAGGACACCCTGCCTGCGGGCACCGTTGTGGCCGGATTGGATCTGGGTCGGCGCCAGCGTGATGAAGCGCTGCGGCTCCTTGACCAGGAGATCGCCGCATTAAACCGGAAACAAGCTGTGTTTACAGTCGACGGCACTACCAAAACCCTCACCTGGGAGGATGCCGGGATTACATTTGATGCAGAAGCTTTTCATGATGAGGTACAGCGACTGGAAGAAGGCTCCTTATGGGAACGGGGAATGGCGAGAAGAAGTTTTCCTCGGCAGCAGACGCTCAGCATCACCTTCGATCCGAAGAAGCTGCAGACGATGTTTTCCCCGGAGTGGGAAAAGAATCGATTTGGCTCCCCAGTGAACGCCGTGCGAACGATTACGCCGCAAGACCAAATCCGCTATTTGCCGGGTACGGCCGTGCAACGCATCGACTGGGAACGCTTATTGGAGATGGTGCCAAAGCAGCTTGGTGAAGAAGTGCGTCGTTTGGAAAAAAATTCATGGCATGAACCAACCTCAAACGCGTTATCGAAACAGCTTCCTACGTTGCAGTTTACCGTACCGCTCAAAACCGTAGAGCCCGAAATCACCGTAGAACGGCTCAAAAAAGAAGGCATCCGCCGCAAAATCATCCAGTTCTCCACAAGCCTGATGTCCAGCGGGGCCGGGCGGGTGCATAACGTGGACGCGGCAGCCCGCAGCATCGACGGGATGGTATTGGCTCCAGACGAAATTTTCGATTACAACGAAGTGATTGAATATGCCGAGAAGACGTACGGCTTCCGGGAGGCGCCGGTTATTTTTGGAGGGCGGCTGACCCCTGGGGTTGGAGGCGGCATTTGCCAGGTGTCGAGCACGCTCTACAATGCGGCGGTTCGTGCCGGGCTGACCATCGTGGAGCGACGCAACCATTCCCTTCCGGTCAAATACTTGCCCAAAGGTCAGGACGCCACGTTCGCCAAAGGCTACATCAACTTCCGCTTCCAAAACACCTCCGGCCACCATCTCCTCATCCGAGCCGAGGTGAAAAATGGTCAACTAACTGTTAAGCTTTTTGGCGATATGCCGGAGAACGTGAGTTACACGCTGGAGTCCCGTACAACCGAAGTCATTTCCCCGCCCAACAAGTATGTGATCAACCGCTCCTTGCCTGCGGGCAGCCAGCAAGTGCTCGTGCGTGGAAAGCAAGGATATGTCGTGGAGACATACCGCATCAAGAAAGTGGACGGCAAGACCGTTGAGCGCACGTTACTCTCCAAAGATACCTATCCGGCACAACCCAACGTCATCGCGGTGCGTGAAGTCAAAGCTGGTTCGACTGGGGGCAGCAATAGCGGAGATACGGGGAGCGGTGGCGGCAACCGTGGGAGCAACGGAAGTGGTAACCGCGGTAGTCAAAGCGGTGGTACAGGATCCGGGGGGCAAGGCGGCACAAGTGGATCTGGGAATTCTAACGGCGGAACGTCTTCGGATAACCTACCCAAACAGATCTTAGAGGACGGCGTCACCGGTCCGAATTTTCGATGAGCATCGCGGGGAGGCGGCCTTGCCGCTCCCCTCTCCCTTCTAACCCGGGCGATAACGGTAAAAATGGACCTTATTTCGTCAATTTCACGCCACTTCACCGAGATAAGGGAAAATTGTGGCGTTATTTTACGATAGGAAGCCCAAACTCACGCTTATTGCGACGTTTCCTCAATTATAAGGACATTTTTTACCGTTATTTCCCCGGAAATTGTCTGGGAGAGTCAAATAAGACCATAAAAGGGCGCTATTCTCCTCGCAAATTACAAAAGAAGCCGCTCGGCGTCGAGCGAAAGTCGATAGGAACGAACGCGTACGCTGCCGCTGGCAGGTTGGATCCACTGTTTCTCAGACAGTTGTCTTAGCCATTTGCGAGCTGTTTTGCTTTCCACTCCCATCATGTGACAGATGTCCCCCGGTGTTAAAGGTCTCCCCGCGCGAAGGAACTGACGAAGCAGCTCCCTCTCATGGTAGTTGGCCTGCAACAAAGAATCCGCCTCCCCCAGCCACCTTCCCATAAACTGCTGCAATGTTTGCTGACAGTAACGCGGGTTCTCGCTGACGTCATCGTATGTAAATCGCAGCACCTTCCAACCATCCAGAATCAAGTCGTTTTGCCGCCGACATTGGTCGGAGAAGCGATCCCGGCTGATCCCGCGCAGATGCGGGCCATATCCGTCGATTTCAATGGCAAGCTTAATTCCGGAACGTAGGTAAGCAAAGTCAAGATAGCGGTATCCGTCTTTAAAATCGGTCACCTCATATTCAGGATGAAGCTGCCGAAAATGCCCGAAAGCGGGCCACCATACTTTTTCGACAAATGCCTTTTCCGCATACCCATGCCCCTCCCTCAATCTTCGTTCTCTCTCCCCTTGCCGGCGTCCCAAATGATCGCTGATCCACTGCGCATACGTCTCCTGAAATCCCATCCAACCAACCTCCTCCAATGGAAAAATAAAACGCCTTCCGTCGACGGACGAGACAACTACATCGTCCAACAACAAAAGGCGTGTGCTTCACGGCTCTATATTTGTTTTGTGATTTACTCATTATTATACCACATGCTCGCCATATTCTTCCATATACTTCTCCAACTGGAACAGGTGACCAATCACCCAAAATTTGCCGCACGATGTAAACTTGAAGTATACTGGACTGCATCTGAGACCTGCCACAAACGTTCCTCATAAATTTACTGCATAAAATAATTCGCAGCGTCTCCAAACTAGGGTATCAACTTCAAGAGCACCGCTCTTGTTGCTGATTTCGTCGATGTAAGAAGGAGGCTTCCTTATAGATGAATAAAACGATCGCGTCCGCCTCTAACCCAGACTTAGATCAAACGCGCCGCACCTCAGTATGGCTACTGGTCACTGCCGTGCTTCTGACCGCCGCTGCCCTGCGGTCGCCCATCACCGGCGTAGGTGCCCTCATTGGCGAAATCGAGGCGGCCACGGGCTTGTCGCACGCGATGTCAGGCATGCTGACGACACTGCCGCTGATCGCCTTCGCGGTGTTTGCGCTGGCTGCGCCGGGCTTGTCCGCAAAGCTGGGGATCGAGCGGACGTTGTTCTTCAGCATGGTCCTGATGACCGGCGGCATCCTCGTCCGCTCCCTGCCGTCCGTTGCTGCGCTATTTGCCGGCACCGCGTTGATCGGCATCGCGATCGCGGTCTGTAACGTGCTGCTGCCCGGGCTGATCAAACGCGACTTCCCGCAGCAAGTCGGTCTGATGACTAGCCTGTTCACCACGTGCTTGACCTTCTGGGCGGCGATTTCCTCCGGGATCAGCGTGCCGTTGTCCCAAGGCCCGCTGGGGTGGCGAGGTGCGTTAATGATTTGGGGGGTGTTGACGGCGATCGCCAGCTTGGTCTGGCTGCCGCTGCTGCCCAAATACGCCGAAGCCAGCCGGAACCAGAACAACGCAGCCGTTGCGGGCCGTTCCGTCACCCCGAAGGAAGGGGAAGCAACCAACACTTCCTCACGCACGCTGTCCGGTCAGCCTAATCTAAGCCCTGCATCTGCTCCACGGCTCCGCAATCTTTGGCGTTCACGGGTTGCCTGGCTGGTGACGATATTTATGGGCTTCCAGTCGTTCCTGTTTTACGTCAGCATTTCGTGGCTGCCGGACATCCTGCAGGAGCGCGGGATGAATGCCGAACAAGCCGGTTGGATGTTATCGCTGATGCAGTTAGTCAGTATGGCCGGCTCCTTCTTAATGCCGCTGTTCGCCGCGCGATCGGACAACCAGAAGTGGCTGACCGCCGCCTCCGCTGCGTTATGCGTGATAGGTTTTGGCGGCATCTGGGCCGGATCGGTCTCGCTAGCTCCACTCTTCATCCTTCTGCTTGGGGTTGGTTCCGGCTCCACCTTTGGTCTGGCGATCGTGTTCTTCTCGCTGCGCTCGCGCACAACGGAGCAGGCCAGTGCTCTATCTGGCATGGCTCAATCGATTGGTTATATCTTGGCTGCTTTTGGGCCAACGCTGTTTGGCTATCTCCACGATCTTAGCGGCAATTGGGACACCCCGCTTGCTGTGATCACCGGTGTTTCGATCATAACCGCCCTCTTTGGCTATGCCGCAGGGCGCAAGGGAGATGTTGATGCACGCTAAAGGAGATGCAAGCCCCAAGCCACAACTCAAAAAAGCTGTCCCCGAGGCCCTCAATTAGGCCCCAAAGGGACAGCTTTTTCATTACTGCCAACCTCAGCTCGTTGGCTGACCTTCCAGATGCGGCTGCGGCTGTGGCTGCACCGCCGGCTTGTGCTTGAAGATCGGGACTAGGATCATCGCGCCCAGCAGCATGATGGTGCCGGATACCGCGTAAATGCCAACAAGCGGGAAGAACGTCTTCAACACGCCGGACACCGACATCATGATGACCATCATGCCCATAAACATCGGGCTAAGTACACCATTGACGCGGCCGACATAGGATTGCTCCGTCCATTGCAGGATCATCGTGTTGATTCCGATCTGGATGCAAGGGAATGTCAATCCGTTCAGGAACTGCAATGCCAACGTCAACGGAACGCTGGTCGACAGCCCCATGCCCACGATACAGACAGCGCTGACCGCCATCCCGAAGGCTAACAGCATTTGAGGCGGGATTTTTTTTGCTAAGCCCATAATTACACCGCCGCCAATCAACATCGCTACCCCGTTCACCGCCAGCAAAAATTGCAGGAATTCCTTAGGTTGACCCAAACGTTCGGTGACGACAAACAACCCCAGCGTCTGAATAATCCCAACCGAGAAGCCAGCAATGGCAAACGTGGCGCCCAATACCTTCAGTACCGGACTACGCCATACATAGCGGAAGCCGTCCGCCAGTTCCTTGCGAATATTGGAGGTTTTCTCCTGTTTCTCCTCTGGCTCCGCATCCGCCGGCAGCCGGAACAGCACCAAAGCGGAGAGCAGGAAAGCCACGCCCATCACGCCAATCGAGATGTAAATCCCAAATTGATGATAGGAGTAAATCCCCAGCGACGGCCCAATCACCATGAAAATAGCGACCAACGACTGGAACAACGCCATCCCTTGCTGCACTTTATCCGGATGGACATGCTGCTTAAACAGCTTCATAACTGACGGCTGCGAGAACTGCGACAAAATGGCCGAGATAAAGGTGGCAAAATAAACCGCTTCCCACGAACCGTACAGCAACGTCAGCAGTACGGCGAAGACCGACACCGCGGACAGGAAGTCGCACCAGATCATCGTCCGCTTCGGCTTCCAGCGATCCGCAAATGCCCCTCCGATGAATGAGAACACGAAGATCGGCGCAAACTCCACGACGGAAATGAGCGAAATCGCCAGCGGATCGTTATTGGTCTGGTCAGTGACAAACATCAGAATCGCAAAGTTACGGACCCAGATCCCAATCTGCAAGAACAGGTTAGAGATCAGGATCGTCTGGTAGAACCTGTTCCGGAACAAGCTCCCGGAAGGCAAAGCCTGTGACTCATTACTTTTCACGTAAACACCTCATTATTGCTCAGGATAAACTATAGATTATCCATATGAACTGTAGGGATGTCAATTGTTTCTTTGATTCCCTTGAATCTGGATATATCTCACTCCGAAACCACCGGCTTCTTTTCAGTACGACTCGCCGCATTAGGCCCAAACCCGCTCATTTTGGCATGGCCCATAAAACATACCGTGATCAAAGCCAGAACAGCTGGCACCAGCGTCCACCAAAACATCGTGGTAATCGACTTCGACAGATCCGTTACAATCTGCTCCAGGACCGGTGCCGGAATGGCTTTACGTGCTTCCGAAGCCAGGAGCGTCCGAGGATCATCCAGGGATGGAAGCCCTTCGGCTCCGCCGCCCATGCCGGATAACGATTCACTTAACCGATTGGCGAACAAGTTGCGTTGCACGATCCCAAAAATCGTAATCCCCACCGTCATCCCCAGCGAGCGAATGAACGACATCGTCGAGCTGGCAGCTCCCCGCTGCGAAGGTCCAAAATCTTGAATGGCCGACATTCCCAATACAGAGAAGGAGAACCCCACGCCAAAACCTGCGATGGCCATATAAATCGACAGCATCAACTTGGTCGTGTCCGGCGTAATTGTGGCCAGCAAAGCGATCCCCAAGATAAAAATAACCGCCGATAAGATCATCACATTACGAAAGCTGGTACGCTGCACGAGAAAGCCCCCAACTTGGGAAGCAACTACAGAGCTCAACGTCATCGGCAACAGGATCAAGCCCGAGTTGGTCGCCGTACCGCCCGTGACCCCTTGCACGAACAACGGAATATACACCGAAGCTGCAATAAATGCGGCACCGTAAAACAACCCGGCGAGGTTGCTGCTCGCAAACAGCCGTTTGCGGAACATCGCGAAGGAGATGATCGGCTCCTCCGCCTTACGTTCTACCAGCAGAAAAATCGTAAACAGCACGGCAAACGCCGCAAACAGGCCAAGGATCTGTCCGGAATCCCAGGCGTACAACTGCCCGCCCAGTTCCAAGGCAAACATCAGGGCAACCACTGCACCAATCAAGGTTACTGCCCCCCACCAATCGATGCGTTGTTTGGAGTGAACGGCCGATTCCCGGTAAAAAGCCAAGATCAGGAACAAAGCGACGATCCCCAGCGGGATATTGATGTAGAAATTCCAGCGCCAGTTCAGATGGTCGGTAATAAATGCCCCAAGCAACGGGCCGGCCAGGCTGGAGATCCCGAAGACGGCGCCAAACAAACCGCCCATGGCACCGCGTTTCTCCACCGGGAACACATCAAACACGATGGCAAAAGCGATGGGCATCAATGCCCCGCCCCCGATCCCTTGGATCGCACGGTAGATGCTGAGCTGTACAATGGTGTCAGCCGTACCACAGAGAATAGACCCTAACAAGAACAATGCTATGCCAAAAACAAAGAAACGTTTCCGCCCATACATATCGGACAGCTTACCGAAGATCGGCATCGCCGCCATTTCCGCGACCATGTATGCGGAGGTCACCCATACGTATTTATCCAGTCCACCGAGCTCGGACACGATCGTGGCCATTGCCGTAGACACGATCGTATTGTCCATGGCGGACATTAAGATTCCGAGCAGCAGACCGGCAACCACGAAGCCGAGACGGCTGCTTTTTTGTGTGTTCATCTTATTCATTCCTCCAAACGTTCAAGTGCTCCCCCACCTCGCTGTGCGGGTCTTGATGATAGTGCTTTGTATATTCCACGAGTCGGATCCGACAGCCCGGACCAATATGGACATCCCCGCCGCGCACGACATCGGCTACGGTATTTTCCAGACGAATGACATCCCCTTCAATCACCCTTGCCTGCAACGCCGGTGTGCCCCATTGCTTAAACAGCGATACCCACTTCCAGGTCGGGTGCGGAGCGATGCGGATTTGCCCGCCGACGATTTCCCCCGCTTCGCTGCGGCCGAACATCCCAATCTCCACCCGCTCGGCATTGATCGTGCCTTGGGTTTGAACCGCCCCCTTGAGGCGCAACCGTTCGGCCTGACAGTCACCATTCAACTCGCAGCTTCCAAACAGCCCAATCTCCTCTCCTGCGATGCCGCCATCAATGCGAAGCTCCCCATTCAGCTTGGCTCGGCCTGCTTGAAGCCCGCCTCGGACGTTAAGGGTGCCGGTAAGATGCAGCTCTTCTCCGCGCATCGGCCCGGTAACCTCAATCGTGCCAGTCGCCTTGACGGTCTCGGCACGCAAGCCTCCGTCCACCTCCAGCGTTCCGGTACAATTCAAGCTGCGGCAATTCACATCTCCATTGATTTCGCCTTCGCCGACAATTTTCACTTTATTAAAAACCCCGCCGTTTGATGTCCCGTTGCCAACGATCTTCAAATCGGCGCTGCGGTCTTGCATAACTTGTTCAGCCATCCTCAATCCCTCCTGAGTGATGAGTCGTTATTTCTGTTCCGCGTGCCCAACCGAAGCCTGCGGTGAAACCTCATAGTGTTCCTTATACTCCACGCGGCCAATTTCGCAGCCCGGTCCAATCACAACCGAGTTACCGCGCACCACTTCCGCCTTCGTCCCCTCCAGCCGAATGTCATCTCCTTCGATTACATCGACCGTCAACCGCGAAGCCCACATGGGAGAGATGTAATCCAACAGACGTTTGCCTTTGCGCTGGCGAACCACAATCACTTCCCCGCCGATTTCCTTCGCATGGCAAGGACCCTCCAAATCCAGCTTCAGATTTCCCGCATTCAGCATCCCGCCAACCTGAAGCTGGCCGTCCACCTCTGCGGTTTCAAATTCAGCATTGCCGTCCAGCTTCAAAGCGCCGTCCACCTTCGCCGTCTCACCAATCACAGAGCCTTTGGATTGGAGCATTCCTTGGACATGCAGCGAGGTGAATCGCACATCTTGGTGGACCTTCAACATTCCGTCCAGCTCGATTTTGCCGCCCTGCAGCAACCCCTCCGAGGAACCAGTGCCGTTGAAGCTCATTTGGCCAGCTTGGATCGTTCCTTTGATTTTCAGCGTCCCGTTGGCTTCCAAGACTTCGCAGGTAATGTCCCCGTTTAATGTGGCAATGCCCTCCGTCTGGATTTCACGGTACACGCCGCCGGATGCCTGACCTACACCGTTAATTTTCAAATCCTTAACGCTTCGTTCCGCCATCATCCTTCACTCCCGCTCACCAATAGTTTTAATTCCTCTGTGCAGCGCGCCAGCGATAACCGAACGATCGTCCGGACACTGCGGTCAACAAAAATGTCCCCATCCTCCGGCACCAGGATAAAGGCGGCCACCCCCATTTTACGGATGAGATGTACGCCGCATTCCTTCCCAGCCAAGCCTGGTAAATGGTCCTCAAGCGCCTGAACCAATAAACGCCCTTCCTCGAGGGAAATATCCCCGCTTTGCAGCAGCTTATCGAGCACGTAGACGATTAACATCTGATCGAAGCCAAAGTTCGGCTGCGCCTCTTTCTTCTCTGTAGTCTCCATATATAAGTTCAACGATGTAGATGTAACAATGTTTCGTTCCAGTAGTTCATCCGCGCTTAAACGGATATCCTTCGGACTCCCTGAGAAGACATCCGCCAGCGCATCCAGCGATAAATCGTCCTTCATGCCCAGAATGCGGTCAATGCGCTGCAGGATTTTTTCCCTTGGAAAATACGTTTCTTGCCCGGTAAAAGACGATTTACGGATAAACCACTGTTCCGGGATCAGGTTCTTGCGCTTCCAGCGATACAACTGTCCATACGAAATGCCTGTCAGATCCAGCAATTCCTTCTTGGAAATCAAATCCTCACTCATTGTCATGCTCCTTTCATTGCACAAACAGCGTAACATAACATTGTTACGTTGTAAAGTAAGCGTGAATGGAGATCGATCCAAGTCGTTGCTGCTATTCATCTTAATCGACCCTCGGATCTTCTCCATCCGTCTCGGGGCGGATTTATGCGCCCGGCTCAGGGTGGAAATCTCAAACGAAAAAAAGCCCCTCGCCACGAACTGTGACTAGGGGCATGAACGGCATAGATTCTATTTTGACCTCTTATAGCTTAAACCGATCGATCTGCTCATGCATATCTGCGGCCATCCGAGCCAAGCCTTCTGAGGCGGAGGAGATCTCTTCCATAGACGCCAGCTGTTCCTGGGTTGCCGCCGTCACCTCTTGCAGGCCCTCCATGCTGCTGGACGAGGTTGCTGCAATTTGTTCAACTGCGTGAGCGATTTGATCGGCACTCGCCGACATTTGCTGCGTGATGGCCGACACTTCATGAATTTGCTCCGATATCCGCTGCGTAGACCGCTCGATCGCTTGGAAGGCCGTTTGCGCTTCCTCGGTTACGGCTCTTCCCCGCTCGACATTCGTATTCACCTTATGATTCATGACTTCGTAGGCCTTGCTCGTAAGTTCGGTCATCTGCCCGATAGTCCGTTGAATCATTTCCGCTGTCGCTCCAGACTGTTCCGCCAGTTTACGCACTTCGCCCGCTACCACGGCGAAGCCGCGTCCTTCCTCGCCGGCACGCGCCGCTTCGATCGCTGCATTTAGCGCCAGCAGATTGGTTTGGTTGGCAATCTCCGTAATCGCGCTGCTCATTCCGGCAACCTGTCCGCTGAGCTCATTCATCTGATGCAGGATCTCCGCCGATTCCAGCGTCGACCGGCGAATCTCTTCCATTTGCAATCCGACGAGGTTCACCTTCCCGCTGCCCTCCCGGACATCCTCTACCGTTTGCAACGACGACTCAACGATGAGACCGGACGCGTCCGCGATTTTCCGGATGCCTTGGGACATTTCATCCATCGTCTTGGCGCTGTCTAATGAAGCGGCCGCTTGTTTCTCCGCATGATCCGAAGCGACCGAGGCTAGCTGGGCGACATGCTCCACTGCCTTGGCATTCTGCTCTGTTCCTGCAGTAAATTCTTCGCTTGAAGCTGCTAGTTGGCTGGCCGTTTCGGACATCTCCCGCACCATTCCCCGCAGGGAAGCCAACATGCTGTTATAGTTCGCGGTCAGTTCACCGATCTCGTCCTTACGCTTCGTGGCTACATCCTCGTTCAAGTAACCTTCACTCACCCGTTTGGCCGAACGGTTAAGCCGCTCGATCGGGCGCGTGATGCTCAAAATCACGATGATGAGCAAGGTGCCCGCAACGATCATTGAGACAGCCAGGACAATGAGGGAAGTCCACATGACTGGCTTTGAGGCGTCGCGGAATTCCTGCACATCCAGAACCCCAACGATTTTAAACCCGGTCAGTGGGTTGGTCGTAAAAAACGCGCTTTCTTCCTTCCCGGTTTCTGGATCGGTATACGTCAAATAGCCCGATTCCGCCTCATGGATTTTCGCCAGATGTTCACCTGAAGCCTCTTCACCAACCGTTTTGGTCGGATGCGAGACGAACTTGTTCGAACGGTCCAAGATATAAATATACCCGCGTTCCCCCAAGTGAATGCTGCTGACGTCCGCATTCAGTTTTGCCAAGTCCAGGGCGACCGTGATCGCTCCTTGATGGTCTTTTAACGCGCGGCTGATATAAAGATTAAAATTGCCGGTCGTCGCCGATACGAACGGATCAATGATTACGGTTTCCTCCGGGTTTTCCATGGAGGTGATATACCAATCCCGTTTGCGCGGGTCATAGTCCTGTTTGCCAGGATCGGGGGCTTTCATCCACGCTCCGTTCTGATTGCCAACTACCAGATTCTCTAGCTCTGGATGTTTTTCTACGAAGAGGTCAATGAGTTTCCGCAGCTCCGGAGATTTGGCATCCACCTGGGCGGAATCGATTTGCTGCACCAGCTGCTCCACGTTGCGAACTTCCGCCTCTACAATATGGTTAATCGTTTTATTCAATAGATTGACGCTCGCTTGGGTGTTATCATCCATTTGTTCATGTAACTGTTCGCTGGCGCGGGTATAGCTGGAGTAAGAGGTCGCCAGATTAGGGACCGCCAGCAGTACGGCAAAAATGATGAGCATCCGGTTGCGTAGTGTACGGACCTCCAACAATTGTCGAATCTGCATCCATCTTTTTTTCATCGTCGTTCTTCTCCTTTTATTTTGTAATGGGCATCCTGTGCTTCTTGTTGTCTGCCAAGGGTTGATCAACTACAAAACCGCGCCAATGTTGCTTCAGTCTGAGTCAATGCACCAAAATAAAAGGCTTGGCAAGATAAGTTATTACTATCTTTCGACAAAAAACGACGAATTCTTTATGGTTTTCTGAAATTTTTATGTAATTTCCATAAAATTCAAAATGTACAGAAGGCGCCCTCTCGAGGGCGTCGAAGCAAGGTAAATAAAAAAAACAGCCGTTCGTCTATCGACGAAGGCTGTCTCCGAGCTCTGCCTGCGAATTGGCTAATCGCTTATTTACTTTTTTCCAGATACTCTTGCGTCCATTGGCGGCCCGCTTCCAGCTTGCTCTCTGCACGTTCAATGGCGGCCGTCACTTGAGCGGTAGCTGTCCCGCCGTATACGTTACGGGCATTCACGACCGTCTCCGGCTGGAGCACGTCATAAATGGTATCGTCAAACAATGGCGAAAACTGCTTGAACTCGTCTAATGTCAGATCCAGCAGGTATTTGCCGTTTTGAATGCAGTAAAGGACGGTTTTGCCGATGACCTCATGCGCCTGACGGAACGGCAGACCTTTGTTTGCCAGGAAGTCGGCAATGTCGGTGGCGTTGGAGAAGTCCTGGTTGACCGCCTCGCGCATCCGCTCCTTGTTCACTTTCATCGTGGCGATCATCGGTGCGAATAGCTGCAGCGCTCCTTGCAGCGTGGCAACAGTGTCGAACATGCCTTCCTTGTCCTCCTGCATGTCCTTGTTGTATGCCAGCGGCAGCGACTTCAGTACGGTTAACAGGCCCATCAGGTTGCCGTAGACTCGGCCGGTTTTGCCGCGGACCAGTTCCGGAACGTCCGGATTTTTCTTCTGCGGCATAATGCTGCTGCCTGTACAGAACGCATCATCCAGCTCGATGAAGCGGAATTCGGTGCTGCTCCACAGCACGAGCTCCTCGCTGAGACGCGAGAGATGCATCATCAGAATGGAGGCGTTGGCAAGGAACTCGACGATAAAGTCGCGGTCGCTCACGGCATCCAGACTATTTTCATATACCCCGTCAAAATGCAGCTGCTCGGCTACAAAATGACGGTCGATCGGGAACGTCGTGCCAGCCAGCGCCCCTGCACCCAGCGGCAGCACATTTATCCGCTTATAGCTGTCCTGCAGACGCTCGATGTCGCGTTGGAACATGGACACGTATGCCAGCAAATGATGGGCAAACAGGATCGGCTGCGCCCGCTGCAGATGGGTATAGCCCGGCACAATCGTGTCGAGGTTCGCCTTGGCTTGTCCCAGCAGCGCCTCCTGCAGTTCCTGCAGCAGGCCCACGAACTCGACCACTCGCTTGCGCAGGTAAAGGTGCATGTCCGTCGCTACCTGGTCGTTGCGGCTGCGCCCAGTGTGCAGCTTCCCGCCAACCGGCCCCACCTCGTCGATCAACTGCTTCTCTATGTTCATATGGATGTCTTCGTCCGATACGGAATATTCCATCTCGCCGCGGCGGATCTTCAGCAGAACCTGATGCAGGCCTTCCTTGATCTTCTCGACATCCTCTTCCGGCAAGATCCCGCATTTGCCCAGCATGGTAACATGCGCGAGACTTCCTTGCACATCCTCCTCCGCCAACGCTTTATCAAACCCGATGGAGGCGGTATACTCCTCAACTAAACGGTTGGTCTGCTTCGTAAAGCGGCCACCCCACAGCTTGCTCACCTGACCCACTCCTTAACTCGAAACTTGATTGCTATTTCCAATCAATTCAGAACAGAAACAGAAGGAAATGTATTCGAAATTTCGACTACATTTCCTCGCGAACAATCGAAATTGTAGATTCTATTCGAAAAATCATACACATTCCCGCCTCATCCCCGCAAAAAGCTCAATTATATACGAAATTTCATACACATTGGGGTCTAATCGCTAAAAATCGGCGAATTGTATTCGATTTTTCGAATAGATTTTGGGTACACCCTTTACTTGCCGCTGTTTTGCGCCACACCCGCGCCAACTTTCAGACGCAGCGCGTTCAGATGGATGAAGCCGGTGGCGTCGCCTTGGTCGTACGCTTGCGTAGGATCGGCCTCCATCGTAGCGATATCCGGGTTGTACAAGCTGACTGGACTCTTCACGCCGGCGGCGATGATGTTGCCTTTGTACAGCTTCACGCGCACCGTACCTGTTACATTCTTCTGGCTCTCCGTCACCAGCGCTTGCAGCGCCAAGCGTTCCGGCGCAAACCAGAAGCCGTTGTAGACGAGCGTGCTGTAACGGGTGATCAGGCTGTCGCGCAGGTTCATGACCTCGCGGTCCATCGTCAGCGATTCCATTTTGCGATGAGCCGTGAACAGAATCGTTCCGCCCGGCGTCTCATATACCCCGCGGCTCTTCATGCCGACAAACCGGTTCTCCACCATGTCGACGCGGCCGATGCCATGTTTGCCGCCCAGCTCATTCAGCTTCTCCATGACCCCAAGCGGGCTCAACCGTTCGCCATTGAGGGCCACGCAGTTCCCTTGCTCGAACTCCAGCTCCAGATACTCCGGTTGATTCGGGGCATCCTCCGGCGACACGCTGAGCAGGTACATGTCTTTGTTTTCCGGGGCGGATGCGTCAAACCACGGATCTTCCAACACGCCGCTTTCATAGCTGATATGCAGCAGGTTGCGGTCCATCGAGTAAGGCTTCGCTGCCGAGGCTGTTACTGGAATGCCATTCGCTTCTGCATAGGCGATCATTTCAGCGCGTCCCGGGAAGCGATCGCGGAACTCGCTCAACCGCCAAGGGGCGATCACGCGAATTTCCGGAGCCAACGCCGCGGCCGCCAGCTCGAAGCGCACTTGGTCGTTGCCTTTGCCGGTAGCGCCGTGGGCGATCGCCGTTGCGCCTTCCGCGCGGGCGATTTCCACCATGCGCTTGGCGATCAGCGGACGGGCGATGCTGGTACCCAGCAGGTATTGCCCTTCATACAAAGCGCCCGCCTGGAACATCGGATAGATGAAGTCTTTGGCGAACTCGTCGCGCAGATCGTCGATGTATACTTTCGAAGCGCCTGTAGCCAAAGCCTTCGCTTCCAGCCCGTCCAATTCTTCCTTCTGGCCGATATCAGCCGTAAACGCGATAATTTCGGCATCGTATGTTTCTTTTAACCACTTGAGAATGACCGACGTATCCAGGCCCCCGGAGTATGCCAGTACGATTTTTTCCTTTGCCATGATTCCTAGTCCTCCCGAAGAAAAATTTATCCTATCAATGCGGCCATCAGCGCTTTCTGCGCATGCAACCGGTTCTCTGCCTGATCAAAAATAATCGAATGCGGTCCGTCGATCACGCCTTCGCTGACTTCCTCGCCCCGGTGAGCCGGCAGGCAATGCATAAAGACGTAATCCGGCTTCGCATACCGCGCCAGCTGCTCGTCGACCTGGTAATTGCGGAAGGCCTCTTCGCGGATCTTCTGCTCTTCTTCAAAGCCCATGCTTGCCCACACGTCGGTGTAAATGGCGTCCGCTTCTTGTACCGCTGCCTTCGGATCGCGCACCACTTCAATAACCGCGCCCGTCGCTTTGGCGATTTCTTGCGCATCCGCAACGATTTGCGGGTCCGGTTCATACCCTTCCGGGCTGGCCACGGACACGTGAACGCCCAGCTTCGCCCCGCCGATCATCAGCGAGTGCGCCATGTTGTTGCCATCGCCCACGTAGGCCAGTTTAAGGCCTTGCAGCTTGCCCTTATGCTCGTAAAGCGTCTGATAGTCGGCCAGCACCTGGCACGGATGAGCCAAGTCGCTCAGTCCGTTAATGACCGGCACGGTAGCATAGCGGGCCAGATCGACCACCTTATCATGACCGAAGGTCCGGATCATGATCCCGTCCAGGTAGCGCGACATGACTCCCGCCGTATCAGCGATTGTTTCGCCGCGTCCGAGTTGGATATCATTTTTGCTGAGAAAAAGCGCATGGCCCCCCAACTGATACGTCCCCACTTCAAAGGACACCCGCGTCCGCGTTGACGATTTTTCAAAAATCAATCCGACGGTTTTCCCCCGCAGCGGCTGGTACACCTCGCCGTTCTTCTGCTTGCGCTTGAGCTCAATCGCCAAATCGATCAAATAGTGGATCTCGTCAGTCGAATAATCCGTCAGCTCGATAAAATCGCGGCCGTTCAAATTCATACTGCTGCGTTTGGATGGTTCCAGCAAAGTCATTGATTAGTTCCCCTCCTTGGAAGTATAAGCGGCGATGACGTCTGCCAAAATCGCTACGGCCTGATCAATCTCTTCCTTCGACACCTTGAGGTTCGGCAGTAAACGAATGACCTCCGGGCCAGCGGTGACGAACAGCAGTCCATGTTGTTGTCCCAGCAGTACGATGTCGCCTACCGGTCCGGCGCATTGGATTCCGATCAGCAAGCCTTTGCCGCGCACTTCTTGGACAAACGGCTCATCTTTAAACGTCTCCTTCAGGAGCCCCGTCAAATATTCACCCATCTCTGCCACATGCTCCGGAATGCGCTCCTCCTGCATCGTCTCCAGTGTGGCAATGATCGCTGTCGTCACGATCGGATTGCCGCCAAATGTAGACGCATGGCTGCCCGGAGGGAACGCTTCGCGCAAATACGCTTTCGCCAGCATCGCCCCGGCGGGCAAGCCGCTGGCAATCCCTTTGGCCGATGTAAAAATATCTGGCTCGATGCCGTAATGCTGATGCGCAAACCATTTGCCCGTACGTCCCATGCCGGTTTGGACCTCGTCGATGATGAGCAGCAGCCCCTCTTCCTTGCACAGCTCGGACAGCTCTTGCACGAACACCGGATCCACCGGGTGCACGCCGCCTTCGGCTTGCACCATTTCCAGCATCACTGCCGCCGTTTGTAGGCCAATCGCTGCTTTCAGGGCAGGCAGGTCATGCAAAGGTACAGACTTGAAGCCTTCTGGAAGCGGCAGGAAGCCGTCCTTCACCTTCTGTTGACCGGTCGCGGTCAGCGTAGCCAACGTCCGCCCATGGAAGGATTGATTGAACGTAATAATCTCGAAGCGGTTGGTTCCCTTCACCTTTTGATGGTAGCGCCGCGCCAGCTTGATCGCCGCTTCATTCGCCTCGGCGCCGCTGTTGCAGAAGAAAACGACGTCCGCGCAGCTAATCTCGGTCAGCTTCCGCGCTGCAGCTTCCTGCTGCGGAATATGGAACAGGTTGCTCACATGCCAAAGCTCATCCAGCTGAGCCTTCACCTTGGCCGCCACCTTCTCCGGGGCATGCCCCAGGTTGGCGACCGCAAGACCGCTCATGAAATCAAGGTAGCGGTTGCCTTTGTCGTCCCACAGCCAGCTGCCTTTCCCTTTAACCAAATGAATCGGGTACCGGGCATAACTTGGGAACAACGCGCTGGGGCTGCTCCCTTCCGCCGCAGCTGCTACGGCGTTTGCTCCGGTGCCCGGAGCCGTTGTTGCTTCTTTCAGATCACTTTGCGCCATCGTTTTTTCCACTCCCATCTACTTAATTACTAATATAACCTTCCGACAGCCGCTTCGCTACGCCATCCGCACGATTCGGGTACCGATGCGTCCCCCGGCCAGCACTTTGCCAAGCACACCCGGCTCGTTGCCGCCTACAATCACTGCTTCCTTGACACTGCCGCTGATGCAAGCCACGGCGGCGCGCACCTTCGGGATCATTCCGCCGTAAATTTCCCCGGTGGAGATCATATCCTCGATTTGCTGTACGGTAATGGAATCGAGCACTTTTCTTTCGGTACCCGTCATTTTCAAAATCCCAGGCACATCGGTAACAACAATCATGCGCGAAACCCCAAGTGCCGATGCAACCGCTCCTGCAGCCGTGTCCGCGTTGATGTTATAACGTTGCGCTCCGTCTGCACCAATACCTACGGGAGCAATGACTGGAATGTAACCGAGGTCCAGTACGCCGCGGATCAAATCCGCGTTAACACCCGTCACATCCCCAACGAATCCGACTTCCTTGCTGTTCGCAACCGGCTTCGCCTGCAGCAAACTGCCGTCCACACCGGATAAGCCCAGCGCTTTCCCGCCGTTCTGAGCGATGCGGCGCACGATCAACTTATTAATACTGCCGGCCAGCACCATTTCTACGACGTCCAGGACTTCATTCGTCGTGTAACGCAGCCCGTCCACGAACTTGCTCTCAATTCCGAGCTTGCCAAGGTTTTCCGAAATGGCTGGCCCGCCGCCGTGTACGATCACCGGGTTGGCCCCTTCTTTTTGCAACTTCACCAAGTCAGCAAAAAAAGAATTCGGCAGCTCCGCGAGCGTGCTGCCGCCACATTTCATCACAAACATTAGTCTGCCTGCTCCTTTCCGGAGTTCATCTCATCTGATAAATGATTTAGGATATGAATTCAAATTAAGTGCGATAAGCCGCGTTAATCCGGACGTAGTCATAGGTCAAATCGCAGCCCCAGGCGGTGGCTTCGCCTTGGCCGTTATGCAGGTCAACGGAGATGTTGATCGTGTCGCCTTTCAGGTAAGCAAGCGCCACATCCTCATCGAAAGGAACCGGACGTGAGCCCTCCAACACGACGATGTCGCCAAGCTTGATGTCCACCGTCTCCGGATTGACCGGCTCTCCTGCACGGCCGACCGCAGCAATGATGCGGCCCCAGTTGGCATCGGCCCCAAACACCGCCGACTTCACAAGGCTCGAGCCGACGATTGTCTTTGCGATCGCCTGAGCCGAGTTATCGCTTACGGCGCCTTGGACCGTCACCTCAACGAGACGGGTTGCGCCTTCCCCGTCGCGGGCAATCGCCTTGGCCAACGTCTCGCACACGTGGCGGAACGCCGCAGCGAAGGCGTCCCAATCGGCGTGTCCGGGGGACAGCTCCCGATTGCCGGCCAACCCGCTCGCCATCGCTAACAGCATGTCGTTCGTGCTCGTGTCGCCGTCGACGGTGATCATGTTAAACGTCACGTCGGTCGTTTGCCCGAGCAGGCTTTGCAGCGCCTGTGGTTCAATAGCGGCGTCCGTCGTGACGAACGCCAGCATCGTGGCCATGTTCGGGTGAATCATGCCCGAACCCTTGGCAGCCCCCGCGATCGTTACCTCGCGGCCGTCCACGTCCAGCTTCACGCACACCTCTTTCTTCACGAGGTCCGTGGTCAAAATCGCCTGGCAGAACTGCTCGGCCCCCTCGCCGTTCGCTGCCAGCGCCGCCGGCAATCCTTCGATGCCGGCATGGACGCGGTCCATCGGCAACAATTCGCCGATGACGCCGGTGGAGGCTACGGCGACTTCGTGTTCGCCGAGCCCAAACGCCTTCGCCGCCGCTGCGCGCATCGCGTAGGCGTCAGCTTCGCCTTGCGCGCCGGTGCACGCGTTGGCGTTGCCGCTGTTGACGACGACGGCCCGCAGGCGCTGCCCGCTGGACGCGACGCTCTCACGCGTCACTTTCAGCGGCGCCGCCTGGAATACGTTCGTCGTATAAACTGCCGCGGCGACCGCCGGCACTTCGCAGAGGATCGCGCCGAGGTCGTTGCGGGTTGTCTTCTTCAGACCGCAATGCAGACCGCCGGCCTGAAAGCCTTTTGGCGTGGTGATGCTCCCCTCCGGCGCTTCACGAAATAAACTAACCACTCCCATGACTGACTCCTTTCATAAGCCCAAATAAGTTCATATCTACCTACGGATAAACGGGTGTGAACTTCAAGCCGGTCGTTTCTTCCCAACCCATCATCAGGTTCAAATTCTGAATCGCTTGCCCCGCCGCGCCTTTAACCAAATTATCAATGACGGACACGATCGTCAGCCGACCTGTACGCGCATCCGCCGCAAAGCCGATGTCGCAAAAGTTCGAGCCAAATACTTCCTTGGTCGCTGGCCACTTGCCTTTATCCCGAATGCGGACGAACGGACGTCCTTCGTAATATTGACGGTACAGCTGAATCAAATCTTCCTCCGTGTAAGCCCCCTTCAATGTGGCATACATCGTGCACATAATCCCCCGCGTCATCGGGGTTAGGTGCGTTGTGAACGTTACCGTAACCGGTTCGCCGGTGATTTGCCCCAAGGTTTGTTCGATCTCAGGGATATGCTGATGTTTGTTGACCTTATATACTTTCATATTTTCATTGATTTCCGCGTAATGGTTCGTCAGGTTCATCCCGCGGCCTGCGCCGGATACCCCCGATTTCGCATCGATGATGATGCTGCCCGGATCAATCCAACCTGCACTTAACGCTGGGATTAGGCCAAGCAGCGTAGCGGTCGGATAGCAGCCCGGGTTGGAGACGAA
Organism: Paenibacillus sp. J14; assembly: GCF_000518465.1. NCBI lineage: Bacteria > Bacillati > Bacillota > Bacilli > Caryophanales > Paenibacillaceae > Paenibacillus > Paenibacillus sp. J14. Next base: position 23,371 of record NZ_JADQ01000011.1, read on the forward strand.
CTCCTTGCCTTTTACTTCATCGCCGTAAATCTCCGCCAAGCCGTATACCGCCTGCTCAAGCAACGCGGCTTCCGGAGCCTCATGTTTATACCAAGCCTCGTATTCCCGGCCGTCTTTAAGCCGAAAATCACCGGACAAATCAATAACCTTCAGTCCAACCTCCAGCAGCTGCGGCACTAGCTTCGTGCTGACCCCGGATGGCGTCGCAGTAAATACCACATCCACCTTCGTGGCAAGCTCCTCTGGATTCAAGCCGTCCAGCGGCTGAACGATGATCTCGGATAAATGCGGGAACCCGTTCGTTATAGGCTCTCCTGCGCTAGTAACGGAAATCACCGAAGCAATCTCGACATGCGGATGTCCCCATAAAAAACGAATCAGCTCCACGCCCCCATATCCCGTGGAACCGACAATGGCTACTTTTATTTTCTCCCCGTTCACAATGCTAACCTCGCTTCCTCTCCCATTGGATCAACCCTATGAAATCAACAATATGCATCATTCCGTTGTAAATATGTATTATTATACGGCTGAACTTATATAAATACAACAACTCTCACAAAAAATTTCCCCTCGCATGTCAGGCCCCTCTTTTGGCCGCCAAACTTTTATGTAGGGGCTGAATCAGGTATATTTAAAAGGTGCTCATGAACCGTATAGAAGGAGGAGAAGCACCATGTCGAACGAAAAAACAATCGCATTCGTATACGCTCATCCCGATGATGAAACATTTGGATGTTCTTATTTAATCCGACAAATCGCGGATGAAGGAGGCAAGGCGGTGCTGCTTACGGCTACCCGGGGAGACGCGGGCAAAACCGGCCGCTTAGGGGAGATGACCCGCGAACAGTTAGCGGCCCGCAGGGATCAGGAGCTGGCCAAAGCCGCTGAGATCCTCGGCATCTCCGTCGTTGAGCAACTGGGGCTGCCGGACGGCAAGCTGAAGGAGGCGAATCCTGTAATGCTGCGGGAGAAGATCGCCGACTTCTTGCGGCGCCATCAGGCACAGGTGGTCGTCACGTTCCCGGAAGACGGCCTGTCCGGACACCCGGATCATATCGTCATCCATCACGCCGTAAACGATGTCGTCTTTGGGGGCCAAGCGCCAACCGTGCAGAAGTTGTATTACAACCAACTGGGATCGTACACTTCCGATCATTCCAGCGTGCTGCGCGTAGCAGCCGGCAACCGTTGGGAAGCCAAACGCCAAGCCCTCGCCGCCCATGAATCGCAAATTTGGAGCGTGGAGCGGGTATTTGGCGTATTGGGGCCGCAAGTACCGCCCCGTCACCAATTCGAATCGTTTGAGCTGGTTTGGGAGCGCGGCGAACGGTTCCCGCAAAAAAATGAGCAGTCTATCTATGATGGCTTGGTTTGAGGAACTTGTTGATCCATGGAAAAAAGCACGGGCTGAAGTGTTGACTTCAACCCGTGCTTTTAACGTTATTAATATTCTTCCGGATACGGAACAGGGTATCCCCCATCCTCCTCCGGCCCACTCGTACCGACATCGTATCCATTCACTTCAAAAGTAATAATTTTATCGAAGAATACGTAGTCTTTGCGACTTTTGAACGGCCCCTTGTTATTATCATGTTTATCAAAGGCATACATCACCGTTCCTACTCCGTTCGCCCGTCCTTCATACCAATTAATGAAGTCGTATACTTCTGCCATAGATAAGTCGTATTCTTTCTCAATCCCATTGTTTAGCGTAATCCGAAGCAGCGCTCTCTCTCCGGTCTGACCAGGAGGAGTAACTACATCGGCTTTTGGTGTGGCAGATGCCTCGTTAGAATTGGCGCTTTCACCTGTCGATCCAATCGCAGAGACGACATAATAATAAGTCGTACCGTTTACAACATTGGTGTCCGTGTAAGTTGTTGTGTTCCCCGGTACTGTAGCAATCGCCGTATACGGCCCGCCAGGCACCAGGGAGCGTTTCACGATGTAACTCGTCACATTACTGCTCGGGCTTGTCCAATTCAAAACAACTTTTTTATTCCCCGCGGATGCTGTCAAATTCATCGGTGCATCTGCAGGTTCTCCGCCTTTGCCAAAGACGTTCCATTCGTAGACATCACTAACACTTGTACCCACATTTTTTAGCACAACTGTCATAACGTTTTGGACAGGGGTAGGAAGGATTTCAACCTGATCTTTATTCACGATGTTGTATTGTTGTAACAAGTTATTGCTTGCATCATAGAACTCAACAGCCAGGTTAGTGCCACTGGCGATCACGGAATTGATTTCCACCGGTGAAGAAAATGTGTACCATGCTACGCCACCAGTAACCAAGACAAATTTTGTACGTGTATTGTTGTCTGTCAATTCACGTGCGGTACGCGTTGGGTTTCCTACCGTGTTACCAGCTTGGATTAATAGCCCATCCAACAATCCACCCGTATATTTGGTTGCATTTGGTGTAATGCTTTTTTCCGCTGAATTTCCGCTTTCCCCAGCCTCATTCACTGCGCTGACTACATAATAGTAGGTCGTTCCATTCGTTACGGCTCGATCTACATATGCTGTGCCTTTCACGTTCGCCAGTAAGCTGTAAGGACCGCCTGCTGATGTCGAACGTTTTACGTTATATGAGGCAGCTCCTGTGTTATCCCATTCCAACTTTACAAACTGATCACCGCCCTGGATCCAGTTAATGGTTGTATCTAGTGGTGGTGCTGAAGGGTTTGAAAATACATTCCATTCGTATACACTGATACTGCTAATTGACCCGTTTTTTAATACAACCGTTGTCACATCTTGTACTGGGGTCGGGAGCGTTTGAATTCCGTCATTTTTGATAAGATCATATTTCTGCAGCAAGTTATTATTGGCATCGTAGAACTCAACAGCCAAAACGTTACTGCTATTCACAATCACAGAGTTGATTTCTACTGGGGAAGAAAATGTGTACCATGCAAAACTTCCGGTTGTCATGACAAATCTGGTACCCGTATTGTTGTCCGTTATTTCACGTGTTGTTCTCGTTGGTGTCCCAACTGTATTACCCGCTTCGATTAATAACCCATCTAACAATCCGCCCGTATATTTGGTTGTATTCGGTTTAGCACTTTTTTCAGACGAATCGCTGCTTTCCCCCGCCTCATTGACCGCACTAACTACATAATAATAGGTCGTTCCATTGGTGACGGCTTGATCTACATACGTTGTTCCTTTAACGTTCGCCAGTAAGGTGTAAGGGCCGCCAGCGGATGTTGAACGTTTTACATTATAAGAGGCAGCTCCTGTATGATCCCAATCCAATTTTACAATTTGATCCCCGGCCTGGATCCAATTGATGGTCGTCGCTGTTGGTGGCACGGAAGGGACCGTAAATACATTCCACTCGTACACATTGATATTGCTTGATGCACCTTTTAAAACAACAGTAGTAACATTCTGTACTGGAGTTGGAAGGGTTTGAATCCCATCATTGCTTAAAACATTATATCTTTGCAGCAAGCTATTTTGATTATCATAAAATTCAATGATTCCTGCCCCACTACTCTTCAGCACGACAGAAGAAATTTCTACTGGGGAAGAAAAGGAATGCCATGCTACATTTGATGTACTAAGTATTCCTCTTGTCGACACATCGCCATCTGTCATTTCTGCAACCGTAGTCGTCGATTGCCCAACCGAAGCTCCAATCTCTATCGAAATCCCGTCCAATAATCCACCCGTAAATTGAGATGCCGCGTGGGTGGAAGCAGGATATGTAATTGAACCAGTTATAATTCCAACAGCAAGTAAGATGATGCCAATCAATCGCTTCAAAATAATGCCTCCTATGAGAAATAATGACTATCAGGCCTGATGATTTAAAGGCTACCACTCACGATACTGTTTGTCCAAACATAAATTCCTAGATCAGGATGAAAAATCTAATATTTTCCTTATAAGTATTGTTTATGTAAAATGTCGTTATGATAAATAAAAAATCCATAAGTATGGCCAGGTAGATCAATCTACTTGCCCCACACTTATGGATTACGTCACATTTCTCTAGGCTCTTTTAAACCCTTCCCCCAACACCTCATGCGCATTGGTGATAATCACAAACGCATTGGGATCCAGCGTCTGCACTAAGGTCTTGAGTCGCGTGACTTCGCTCTGCCCGACGACGACCATCAGCACGGTCCGCGCATCGCCGGTGTACCCGCCTTGGCCGTCCAGCTTGGTCAGCCCTCGATCCAGATGAGTAAGGACCGCTTGCGCGATCTCTTCCGTTCGGTCGGCGATGATATAAGCAACCTTCGTATAGTTGAAGCCCAGCTCGATGGCATCGATAATTTTACCGGTGATGTACAAGCCGATCAGGGCATAGAGCGCTTTTTCCGGGGTCAGCAAAAATAACGCCAACACAATCACTATCCCATCCATCATCACAACACAAACGGAAAGGCTCAGGCCGCTGTATTTCTGAATGATTTGCGCTAAGGTGGATAGTCCCCCTGTCGATCCCCGGCCTCGGAACACGATGCCAAGCCCGATCCCGACCCCGATACCTCCATATAACGAAGCCAGCAACGGATCTGTCGTCGGCACTGGAATGTCCCGCGTCAAGAAGACGAAGAACGGCAGCACCACCGTGCCCAACAAAGAACGGATGGAGTAGTCCCGCCCAAGCAACACGTAGCCGGCAATGAATAGCGGGATATTCAGGGCCCATTGCGTGTAGGCGGGTTCGATCCCAAATTGCGATTGAATGATGATCGATAATCCCGAGACACCGCCTGAGGCGATATGACTGGGGACCAGAAACAAATTAAACGCCAAGGCCGTGATCAGAGAGCCTACGATAATCATCAGCGTATCTATCGTATGGCGTACCGGACCGGCGACCGGGATATAGTCTTGAAGATGGCGTTTGCGAACTTTCGGTGGCATTGCTGCCCCTCCTTACTGGCATTTCATGAAATTGGTACAACGAAAAACCCACCCGTACCAAGCGTGGCCAAGGTGGGTCATATTTAGCAGCTTTAGCAGCGGCTCGGGCGGAATGGTCACACCAAGGCGCTCCGCCCTGCCGATTAATTCTCCGTGTTCGTTTTAATCTGACTGCGCAGATAACCGTCGATAAACGCGTCCAAATCCCCGTCCATCACCGCGCCGACATTCCCTGTCTCCACGTTCGTCCGGTGATCCTTCACCATGCTGTACGGATGGAACACGTACGAGCGGATTTGGCTGCCCCAGGCGATATCGGACTGCTCGCCGCGGATCTCATCCAACTCGCGTTGTTGCTCCTCGATCTTGCGTTCGTACAGCTTGGAGCGAAGCATCGTCATCGCCCGTTCACGGTTCTTGATCTGCGAGCGCTCATTCTGGCAGGTTACCACGATCCCAGTCGGGATGTGGGTAATCCGCACGGCCGAGTCGGTCGTGTTGATGTGCTGACCGCCGGCGCCGCTGGCGCGGTACGTATCGATTTTCAGATCCTCGTTACGGATTTCAATCTCCACGTCATCGCTGATCTCCGGCACGACGTCACAGGAGACGAAGGACGTATGCCGGCGTCCAGAAGCGTCAAACGGCGAGATCCGCACCAGCCGGTGCACGCCCTTCTCCGCCTTCAGGTAGCCGTAGGCATTGTAGCCCTTGATCAACAGTGTAACGCTCTTGATCCCAGCTTCGTCGCCCGGCAGGTAATCCAGCGTCTCGACCTTGAAGCCGCGTTTCTCCGCCCAGCGGGTATACATCCGCAGCAGCATTTGGCCCCAGTCCTGGGACTCGGTGCCGCCGGCGCCGGGATGCAGCTCGAGAATCGCGTTCATTTTGTCGTATGGCTGGTTCAACAGCAGCTGGAGCTCGAATTCCTCCAGCTTCTTGACGAGCTTCTCTACGGAGTCCGCTACCTCCGCAGCCAGCGATTCATCGCCTTCTTCCTCGGCGAGCTCCGCCATCATTTCCAGCTCATCGTATTCGTTTTGCAGCGCCGTATATTGGTCGACTGAGGATTTGACCGCATTCATCTCGGCGATAAGCCCCTGAGCTTTCTCATTGTCGTCCCAGAAATCCGGTGCCGCCATTTTCTCCTCATAGTTGGCGATCATCTCTTGCTTCAGATCTAAGTCAAAGAGACCCCCTAAGGTTAGTTAATTTCTTTGCGATTTCGCGCATGTCTTGTTTCACGTTCGCGTCGATCATACGTTGAATCACCTTTCTTTTATCGTATTCGGCTCTGTCTTCATCATGGGCCCAACGGGCAAAAACGGGCGTACCCGGGGATTCCCAGGTCACCCGCTAATGCTTGGTGCGAACCGTAACGGTCCGCGTATCCGTGGTTTATGCGTTTTGGCCGTGGCAGTGTTTATACTTCTTGCCGCTTCCGCATGGGCACAAGTCGTTGCGGCCGATCGTCTCGCCGCGTTTGACCGGGCGTTTCTCAGCCGGTTCGCCGCTTGTAGTGATTTTGTTCTCATCCACAACCGCTTGACGCTCCTGGTTCGTTTCGATCTGCGCCTTCATGATGTATGTCGCGACTTCTTCCTGAATGTTGGCGATCATCGCGTTGAACATCTCGTAGCCTTCAAATTGATACTCGCGCAGCGGGTCAGTACCGCCGTATGCACGAAGATGAATACCTTGACGCAGCTGATCCATCGCGTCGATGTGGTCCATCCATTTGCTGTCGACCGCGCGGAGAGCGATAACCTTCTCGAACTCCCGTACCATTTCCGGACCAATTGCTTCTTCGCGAGCGTTGTACTTCGTCAGGACGCGTTCAAAAATATACTCGACCATCTCATTTGGCTCTTTGCCCCACAGATCGTCTTTCGTAATCGCGCCTTCGTCCAGCAGCTTGCTGTTGACGTAATCGGCAACTTCTTGCAGTTCCCAGTTCTCCGGTATCTCGTCAGCGGTATGGGCTTCAACCACCCGTTCGATGACCGGCTTAATCATATCGAGAACGATTTGCTTAATGTTCTCCGATTCCAGCAGCTCCCGGCGTTGTTTATAGATAATTTCGCGCTGTTGGTTCATGACATCGTCATATTGCAGGACGACTTTGCGCACGTCGAAGTTGTTGCCTTCTACGCGTTTTTGCGCTGACTCAATCGCGCGGGTAATCATCTTGCTCTCGATCGGTTGGTCTTCCTCGAAGCCAAGGCGTTCCATCATGTTCAGCACGTTATCCGCACCAAACCGCTTCATCAGCTCGTCGCCCAGCGACAGGTAGAACTGCGTGGAGCCGGGGTCGCCTTGACGACCGGCACGACCGCGCAACTGGTTATCGATCCGGCGCGATTCGTGGCGTTCGGTACCTATGATATGCAGGCCACCCAATTCGGCCACGCCTTCACCCAGCAAGATGTCGGTACCGCGACCCGCCATGTTGGTAGCGATCGTCACGGAACCCGGTTCCCCTGCGTGGGAAATAATTTCCGCTTCCTCCGCATGGTATTTCGCGTTCAGCACCTTGTGCGGGATTCCTTTGCGCTTCAGCATCTCGGATACGCGTTCGGAGTTCTCGATCGAGACCGTACCAACGAGCACCGGTTGTTTTTTCTTATGACGCTCCACGATTTCTTCGACAACGGCTTTAAACTTGCCGTCAACGCTCTTATAAACAACGTCCGGCAAGTCAATCCGACGGTTCGGCCGGTTGGTCGGCACCTGGAGCACTTCAAGGCCGTAAATTTTCTTGAATTCTTCTTCCTCGGTCTTCGCCGTACCGGTCATCCCGGCCAGCTTGCGGTACATCCGGAAGTAGTTCTGGAACGTAATCGTCGCCAGCGTCATGCTTTCGTTCTGTACCTCGATGCCTTCTTTGGCTTCGATTGCCTGGTGCAGCCCGTCGCTGTAGCGGCGGCCCTGCATGATCCGACCGGTAAATTCATCGACGATCAGCACCTCGTCATCGGTCACGACGTAATCGACGTCGCGGCGCATGATGACGTTCGCTTTGAGCGCCTGCACCACGTGGTGGTTCAGCGTAACATGTTTATGATCGTACAAGTTATCAATGCCAAAAACGCGTTCCGCTTTAGCAACCCCTTTTTCGGTCAGCGAAACAGCCTTTACTTTAATATCTACCGTATAATCTTCCTCCGGCGTCAGCGTCTTCACGAAACGATCGGCTGCATAATACAGCTCGGTGGATTTCTGAGCTTGGCCGGAAATAATCAGCGGCGTCCGCGCTTCATCGATCAAGATGGAGTCCACTTCGTCAATAATGCAATAATACAGCGGCCGCTGAACCATCTGTTCTTTGTAGAGCACCATGTTGTCGCGCAGGTAGTCAAATCCAAACTCGTTGTTCGTGCCGTACGTGATGTCGCAAGCGTAAGCTTCTTGTTTCTGCTCATGCTCCATGCCGTTGAGGTTCACCCCAACCGTCATGCCGAGGAAGTTGTAAATCTGCCCCATCTGCTGGCTATCGCGTTGTGCCAAATAGTCGTTGACGGTAACGACATGCACACCTTTCCCCAGGAGCGCATTCAAATAAACCGGCAGGGTTCCGACCAGCGTCTTCCCTTCACCGGTTTTCATCTCCGCAATCTTGCCTTCGTGAAGCGCCATACCGCCGATCAGCTGCACATCAAAATGACGCATCCCGAGCGTGCGTTTCGAAGCTTCCCGTACTGTGGCAAAAGCCTCCGGCAACAAATCATCCAGCGTCTCGCCTTTCTCGATCCGTTCCCGGAATTCAGCGGTTTTCCCTTTCAATTGCTCGTCCGAAAGCGCCTCAAATTGCGGTTCTAATGAATTAATATAATCTACCGTCTTCATCAGACGTTTGACATCACGTTCATTCGTGTCGCCAAATATCTTTTTTACTAATCCCAGCATGATTTACCCCTTTCACGCATAAACAGATGATTTGCCTAAATTGTAACAGTTTGTAAGGCACGCCGCAACACGCCCCGTCACGTCTGCATTGCGGTAAAGCGCCTTTGTATACGAATAAAGAGCCCTATCCGCGGGCGGATAAGGCTCGTTTCCTTTGCGTAAGTATCACAGGAATTACCACCTAGTTTGAAGCAAGTTGCCATGATTGCACGGAGTGCAAGGGGTTAATCCTGTTCAATCAAACCGTATTTGCCGTCATTGCGCTTGTAGACGACGTTCACTTCTTTAGTGTCGATGTTCGAGAAAACGAAGAAGTTGTGTCCTACCATATTCATTTGCAAAATCGCTTCCTCTACGTCCATCGGCTTCAAGGTAAAGCGTTTCGTACGAACCACTTCCAGCTCTTCCTCGCCTTCATCCAGCGCAACGGAGCCTGCGGTCGTGCCCTCTACAAAGAGGCTGTTCTTCACGCCTTTCTGGCGCAGTTTACGGTTGATTTTCGTTTTGTGCTTGCGGATTTGACGTTCAAGCTTGTCCACAACCGCATCAATGGATGCGTACATGTCATCGCTGCGATCTTCCGCACGGAGCACAACGCCGGTCAAAGGAATCGTTACCTCGACCGCGTGCAAGCCTCGTACCACACTTAACGTGACAGTACCGTCTGAGGTAGGGGGTGCATCAAAGTACTTGTCTAGCCGGCTGAGCTTCTTGTCTACGTAGTCACGCAAGGCCTCAGTCACTTCAATCTGCTGTCCTCGAATACTAAAATTCATAGGGCACTCCTCCTTTGCTTTGCACCTTTATTATACCATGACGTTAAGGCAAAGTAAAAAGTGTTAAAGGTCTGTAAACCACCGCGATATCCGTAAAAAAAGACGGGCAGATCGGCAAATCCCCCGCGCTTTCAAGCCCGGCGATCCTTCCGGTTTCCCCACCAGGATTTCAACAAAATCGTGAACGCCGCCCCACACGCGGCCCCGATCGTATCCAGCAGCACGTCCTGCACCATCGCCGTCCGCCCCGGCGTAAAGCTCTGATGCAGCTCATCCGTACAGGCATAGAGGAATGCGATCAAAATCGCAAAGAGCAGACATCGCCGATTGGATCGTCCCCGACCGCCTAAAGCGTAAACCAGGAACGCTGCCAGTAAAGCATAACTGCCGAAATGCGCCGCTTTGCGAATAAAAAACTCGATGAAGCTCGCCCCGCCCACACTGTCCACACTGATTTCATAGTCACCATAGCTGAACCGGATCCCGCCGAATCGATTCTCAATCCACTGGTCCGAGGTGCTCTTCTCAATTTCCGGCACCAGCGACTGCTCCTCATAAGACTGCGAAGAAAACCCAAAAAGAATCGCCATCATCGCGATCGCCGGCAGCCAGCGCAGCCAAGGTCGAAGGTTGTGCAAAGGAGGTCACCTCATTCGATTACGAACTCATTCACTTTAGAAAATTATAGCATAATAAAAATAAGAAAACCCCGGGTTCCCCCGGGGAGTTGCTAGCGAATCTTTAATTGTTAACCATCGTACCGTTCATATGTAGGTCGGCTGTGCCGGGATGATTACAGTTTGATTACGTTAGCGGCTTGTGGACCACGTGCGCCTTCAACGATTTCGAACTCGACGGATTGGCCTTCTTCCAGCGTTTTGAAGCCTTCAGCTTGGATCGCGGAGAAGTGTACGAATACGTCGCCGCCTTCTTCAGTTTCGATGAAACCGTAGCCTTTTTCTGCGTTGAACCATTTTACTTTACCTTGCATGCACTAACATTCCCTTCATTATCAAATAAGAGTGTGATCCTTGTAACCAAGCCCCACATGTCTGACTATACCACCCAAGCTTATCCAGTGTCAATTACCAAGGAAAAGGTTTTATTGTAAGGAATTTGTAAATATTTGTCGGATTTTAGTCATTTCAATATAGAGATAGAAATCTCACTAATCCTTATTAACCGTGAAACAAGTTTTGGCATCATCCAACAGAATACTTGCTCTACCAATTGAATGATACTCAATTTGATACTTTTGAATATCTGTTTTGCTAAAACAGTTCCGACCATCGAAAATAATCGGTGTCTTCATTTTTTCTACAAATTTCCCCAATTCATATTCACAAATTTCAGGCCATTCGGTCAAAATCATAGCACAATCGACATCCTGTATCGCCTCTTCGATTGAATCCACGTAAGATACCCCTAGTGGAAGGACCTTTTTTGCTTTTTCGGTGGCGATTGGATCGTATGCTATCACTTTTGCCCCCGTCGAAAGTAGTTCATTGACTACCGTAATGGATGCTGCTTCCCTCATATCATCAGTGTTGGGTTTGAATGCAAGTCCCAATATAGCAACGGTCAGCCCCTCAAGAGAACCAAACCGTTTCTTTGCTTTTTCTGTCAGAATGCTTTGTTGTTTTTTATTTACTTCAATAACCGACTTTAATAATTCAAACTGATAATTAGCATTTCCGGCTATTTGCATCAAAGCTTTGGTGTCCTTAGGAAAACACGAACCTCCATAACCAATGCCAGCATTCAAAAAGTGCTTCCCTATCCGTTTATCCATCCCCATCCCTAAAGCCACTTCAGTAACATCTGCGTCTAATTTTTCGCATAAATTCGATATTTCATTAATAAAACTTATCTTGGTTGCAAGAAAGGCGTTGGAAGCATATTTAATCATTTCAGCACTTCGAATTGACGTTCTAAAAACAGGCACCTGGAAAGGTCGGTTTATTTCTTCGACAATATCTGCAGCAAGTTTGCTATCGGAGCCTATAATAATACGATCTCCATGGAATGTATCATGGATAGCGGATCCCTCTCTAAGAAATTCCGGATTTGACACAATATCGACAGTAATGTTATCAGAGAACTTGTTATACTCGATGATAGCCTTTATTCGATCATTTGTTCCAATGGGCACAGTGCTTTTTGTTACAATAACGACATCGTTTTTAATATACTTTGCAATGGCAAGTGAGGCATTTTCAACAGCACTTAAATCAGCAGTACCGTCATCATTGGACGGGGTACCGACAGCGATATAAATAACTTGCGCTTCATCTATTCCTTCTTGAAATTCACTAGTAAAACTAAGGCGATTTTCTGCTATATTTTTTTGGATCATCTCTTGAAGTCCAGGTTCATAAATCGGGGAAATTCCACTTTTTAGCATTCGAACCTTTGCCAAATCGACATCAATGCAGGTAACCTTATGCCCAACTTCGGCTAAACAAACACCTGTTACTAAACCTACATACCCTGTTCCTATGACCGCAATATTCATTATGATCACTCCAAGTCTGTAGAAACATATATTTATTACTATCGGTCATCCTTAATAGCTTCTAGAGAGTTAAACATCTTTTTGAGTAATCATATCAAGCAAAGAGTAAATACTCGAGACTAAATCATGGTCCCCCCAGTTATTTTGAACAGCTGCACCTGCTAATTTATGGATATTCTGAATCGCCTCACCACTAAAGCAAGGGTAACCAAAACTTGCTGCATTAGCTTGAACAATCATCAGATCTTGCTTAGCCTCTCCTAGCAGCCCTCTTGCAGCATAAACGAATGCTCTCTCAAGAAGTGCCTCAAGCATCAGGGTGATATTATCGGCTTCAAAAACCTCTCTATACATTTCATTGATCGGAATCGTCTGGTATAACTTTCTAAAGATAATTTGTTCATACTTTGCTGTTGCCGAATCCAATTTTGAATACTCCACAGGATCATTGGCTGAACCTCTGCTAGCGGCGTGCATCCGATACAACACAGTCGGAACTGGCAAGTAGTCAATTTTATATAAATTAGCCAATCTTAACCAAAAGTCATAATCTTGAGCTCTAGTTAGCTGAGTATCCCAACCGATTAATTGATCAAGACAACTTCTTCTAAACAAAACTGTTGGCCCGTGTACAAAACACCCACGCATTAATAATTTAAAATCTAAGTCAACTCTTACTGGAGATAAGTCATGTATACTTACAACCTGTCCGTTTGTATCGTTAAAGTTAATAGAGCGCGTATGAACCATTCCCAGTTCGGGGGAAACCTGGAATCTTTTTAATTGGAGCTCCAATTTTAATGGTAGTGCGATATCATCATCGTCAAATACCCAAATGAATTCCCCATTAACATGTTTAATAGCTTCATTTAAGGCAGATGCTTTGCCCCCGTTTTCCTTATAAATGTATTTTATTCTATCCATATAAGGGGTGAGCAATTCTTTAACAGGAATTTCTGAACCGTCATCAACCAATATAACTTCAAGATTCTTATGCGTCTGGGCAAAGACAGATTCTATCGACTCAAATAAATAATCGGGTCTATTATAGGTTGTAATAATGACGGAAACCAACTTATCGCTTGATGGCAAACTATACAACGGCGGCAAGAATAATGAGCAAATATCTATATGATCTTCAACCCCAGGCAAGTTATCACTGACCGGTTTCGTTAAAACTCCTAAGATCCATTCACTTGGAACATCATCAATCCACTCTAATGAACAGTCTACCGCGTATTCAACAAGACCGTTTAATAGTTGTTTACTAAATATATTGAGATGGTCGGGATCCGGAATGGAGTACCTATTGGGAACGCTTATAATCACTTTGCCTCCCGGTTTACATACTCTATAGGCCTCTTTAATAATTCGTTTTGGATCGTTAACATGCTCCAATACTTCCGCAACAACTACCGTATCGAAATATTGATCAGGTAGATTTAGTTGATAACCATTGCCCACTTGAAATCTGCAAGTGTCAATCCCGAGTTTTGCCACTTTATACCTTGCAAGATCAACAGCAACAGGGTCAATGTCAATTCCATAAAGCGTTGCTCCGTGTGCTGCAATGAAAACCGACAAGTCACCATTTGCACAACCTATTTCTAACACATTACCGGTACATAACGGCGCAGTAACAGCCATTCTCTTTAATTCTTGCTGGTTACGGACTCTTCGATAGTTATCCCACTTCTTAGAGAGGTTAATATCATTAATGTTCAGTAAAACTCTATAGATTTGATTTCCGATAACTTCCTCAATATACTGACCGGACTTCGAAAGATACCATTCTGCAAGTTCTTCGTTACCAACGATCATGGACAATAGAGCTAAGCATGCTTCCGCTTCTTTGCTTTCAGAGCCTGCGGTTAATTCAGAGAAGCAATGCTCATAAGCTTCACTAAGGTTGTTCTCTTCAATTAAACGTATGACGTTTTCTGATAAGGACATTTATCAAACGCTCCTGTCTGTGTTTTCAAAAAAAGTACGGATACAAAAACCAATTCTTTATAAATACTTATATCGGCATTCGATTTGATTAATATTACAGGAAATAATATCCGTAAACAGCAAGAACAATGGACATGAAAATTGGCTCCCGAAAATACAGGAGCCAACGAATACTCAAGCTAATCATTTACAATTATTGATTCAATCCACGGAGATTTTAGGCTATTCCTTTTTAATTCTTGTACTAATGCTGCTCCCGCAATTTTATTTTCCATTTTGAGCAACCTCAATAGCCTATAAGAAGTCTGATAATTCTTATCGAGTTGATATAACTTTTCAGCATAATAGATAGCGTCTTCCACTTGTCCTAATTTCATTAATATATCGCTTACCAATTCATAAATATTGATATTCTCTTTTTTATTTTCAGATTCAATGATTACCTCAAGTGCCAATTCCGCAAAACCATTTTTATTTAATTCTTTGGCGATCAGATAACGAAGTCTCGGATTGACGGTAGTCCCGATTAATGTTTCCAAACAATCATATTTCTGTAACTTAATCAAATCAGAACATAGGTGACTCCAAAACTCCTCTGATTCCTGCGATAATTCCAAACCATTGTCTTGATGCTGCTCAATTAGTTCTCTCCACCACTTCCATTCTTTATCTCTAAGCCCAAGCTCACTTTTAAACCTCGCCATGACATCAAAAGAATTAGTGATGAAACTTAATAGGAATAAGTCCCTTTTAGAATAAGGCTGAAGTTTACTAATGTGACTCCACTTCATTAACGCCTGATCATAATCGCCATCAATCATATCGATCCAAGCTCGAATCTCATCGTCTATTTCAACTCTATAGCACTTGATCAACTCATAAGTTACGGGATGTCTTAATTCATATAATAAGGACAAGAACTGCTGGATACGCTTGACGTCATTAAATGGCCAAATTTTTATCATAGCTGCTAGTAAATCTTGTCCAGATAAATTTGGATACAAGTCCGTGAACAGCTTTACAAGATAAAGCAAATCAGGTGCCTCTTTAACGGCAAGAAAAAAATGTTCTTGTGCTTGTTCATATTCTCCCTGTAATAAATAAAGTTCACTTAGCCTACTATGAGCAAGGTAGGAACCAGAACCATCATGATGATCATACTCTTTAATTCCAGAATCTTCTCCTAGCTCAAGGCATTTATTAAAGCATATCATAGCGTCTTCAACATATCCTATTTGTTGATACACACTTCCGACCTCATACCACATAGTTGGGTTTTCAGGGTAAAGTAAAATACTATCCGAAGCAATTTCCAACGCTTGCGGATACTGCTCCAATTTAAGAAGAGAATTTATCAGAAGGATCAGCATTCTGGAAGTAAACGTTTGATTTTTTGCAATAGAATACGATTTTTTAAATGCATTCACAGCATTAGCATACTGTCCTTCATGATAATACTGGAGGCCTAAATTATAATAGTTAAAAGATGTAGGGCTTGTTAAAATTGCATTTTTGATAATCTCCATATTTCTTTTGCTTTTATTTTTACCCTTTACGATGCTGTCCAAATACCCATCGTGGTATATTACACAGTTCATGTACCCACTAGGTAAATGTGCATTTTTCTCTAGGTTTATCTGCTCATGAAGCTTACCTTCGTATCTCATCGACGGCTGGTTCCGAAATAGTCGAACAAACTGGTGAGTCTGAGTTCGTCCCATTCCCAACTCATTTCGAATACGGAGGAAGTAATAGGCTTTATCCAGTTCGCATTGTAAATTTTCTACACCCTCATATAAATATTCGTCCGCATCCAAATGCAAAATATACTCACCAGTGGCTTGATCCAAAGCATAATTTCGAGCTTCAGAAAAATCATTCGTCCATTCGAATGAGTAGACTTTATCGGTATATTGCTTCGCAATCTCGATAGTCCGATCTGTAGAGCCCGTATCCACAATAATGATTTCACTCACGATATTCTGAACGCTGTTAAGACATCTTTCTAAGCATCTTTCCTCATTTTTCACAATCATGCAAAGCGAAATTGATGATTTTTTCATAGATGTGTCCTCATTTCACTTGATTTAAAAGATTGAGTCTTTCCAATGCCAGGCCAAACCCTTGTTCAAAACTAATCCTGTAATGATATTCAGCCAATTGGATGTCTCCGCTTAATTCGAAGTATAGTCCCAGATTATAATGAGATCGGTACGATCCTACCCCTTGAACCGATTCATATTTGCCTTTAGAGACTTCCCCAATTTCGATACAAGTGGCGAAGACATCTGGAATTTGCGGAAACCATTCAGGATTTCTTGCTTCGATTACGGCACAACCATATATATAATATAAATCGGTGTAATCCGGATAAAATTCAATAGCGGTATTAATAACATTCGATAATTTGTCCCATTCCTTCAATTTCATTAATATATTGGCATAGTCGAGAAGCAAAGTGCTATGATAGTTAGGGTAAGGGGCTTTGATTAAATCCAAAGCTCTTTCAAACCACTTTTTGGACTTTATCCATTCATTCATATGCCCATAGGTTCGTCCCAATTGAAATAACAAGTATGGATTGTTAGGATCTTCTTTATGTTCCAGTAAAAGTAAACTAATATTTCTCTGGTACTTATTCTTTTTATTTATCTCTTCCTGAGTATATCCTTTATGATAAAACCTAATGGAACTATTAACTACTTTTGGAGATCCTCCTCTATAGTAAAGTTGCTCATGTATTCTGCCCTTAAAAATAAAATCAACGTTATTAGGAAACATTCTAGTAATCCAAGATACCGACAATTGTCCATTCGCTGTTAAGCTTTGTATTTCGATCCGCGCAGCTACTTCTTGGCTAACAATAACTTTCTTGGCCGCTTCCTCTAAAGCTTGATTGTCTCCAACAAATTCCTCATCAGCATCCATTATGAGAATAACTGGGGCTGTGGCTTGCATAATGCTAAAATTCCTGGCCTCCGCAAAATGATTATCCCACTTTCGCAGAAATACTTTCGCCCCCAATTCTCTAGCAATTTGTGCCGTTTTATCATCTGAATAGTGATCAACCAAAATAATCTCACGGACAAAAGGATTTATTGAACAAATGGCCTTTTCAATTGAGTGTTCTTCATTCCGTGTAATTATGCATACAGATATGTCATTCAAAGCATCATTCCCCCAATACTATAGAGCAACAGGTATCCTTCAAAGGATACCTGTTGCTCTATAGCTATACATTACTTATACGTATAACCATTAATTATTACTTCGGATGATTGTCCATCAGGATTAACGACTCTGATATTAACAGGCTCCGCAACTGTCCAACGAGGGGTACGTGCCTTGATTTGAGACTTGGAATACACCGTCGATTGGATAAGGGTATCGTTGAAATACACCTGAGCACCTGTTACAAAGTTCTGACCTGTTATTGTAATTAGCGTTCCTCCTGTTAACGGACCTTCAGTTGGTGAAAGACTTGTTATCACCGGACTAGGTAAAGGCGGAGGTGCTAGATAGGTAAATCCAGATGGAACCGTAACCGATTTCCCAGTTGAATTAACCACTTTAATATCTACCGGTCCAGCCACAGTCCATTTTGGTGTGGAAACCTTAATTTGAGTCGAACTATATCTTGTAGCTTGAACCAAACTGTCATTAAAGTAAACTTTAACTCCAGTATCAAAGTTATTCCCCGACAGAGTAATAACTAATCCCCCAGTTAACTCTCCCTGGTTTGGAGTAACACTTTGGACCTCAGGTGTTGGAGGTTCTTTATATGTGAACCCGTTTACCAATTCAACCGACTCATTATTAGGATTTACAACTTTAATTGTTACTGTACCCGGTTGAGTCCATGAAGGAGTGTTAGCTTTAATCTGGGTCGAACTGTAAGTGGTCGATTGAAGAAGTACATCGTTAAAGTATACTTTCGCACCTGAAACGAAATTTTTCCCTGTTAGTGTAATTAGCAAACCACCAGTGAGTTCACCTTCACTTGGGCTTACGCTGGTAAGTTCCAATGGAGGTGGTGGTGGTGGTGCAAGGTAATTAAAACCGCCACTTAAAGTAGAAGATTGTCCATCTCCGTTCACTACTTTAACATCTACCGGACCGCTTGTCGTCCAGACAGGTGTTCTTGCCTTAATTTGTCCAGAGCTATATACAGTCGCTTGAACCTGCGTATCGTTAAAGTATACTTTTGCTGCAGTGTCAAAATTTTCTCCTACTAATGTGATAAGCAACCCTCCGGCCATTTCACCTTCATTTGGACTAATGCTTGTTAATTTGACGGGAGGTGGTGGCGGTGGTGTTTCAAATGTGAATGCTTGGGGCAATACTGCCGTTTGCCCATCTGGATTTGTCACACGAATATCTACAGTTTCAGCCGATTGCCATGCAGGTGTAGTAAATTTCAATTGCGTTGCAGAAACAAATGTCGTTGCGACCTCTAGACCGCCAACGTTTATTTTGGCGCCGTTAACGAAGTTATTGCCAGTGACTACAACGACTTTTCCACCTGTTATTAACCCTGTATTAGGGGTTACAGAAGTAAGTATTGGTGCAGGTGGTGGCGGTGGTGCAAGATAGTTGAATCCATT
The DNA here is from genome assembly GCF_000518465.1 of Paenibacillus sp. J14. Lineage (NCBI taxonomy): Bacteria > Bacillati > Bacillota > Bacilli > Caryophanales > Paenibacillaceae > Paenibacillus > Paenibacillus sp. J14. The sequence continues at coordinate 42,021 of NZ_JADQ01000011.1, forward strand.
GCTAATAACTGAACTTTGCCCATCACTATTTACTACTTTGACATCTACAGTTCCACTTATCGACCACTTAGGAGTCTTAAGCTTAATTGTTGAAGAACTGTAGAAGGTAGATTGTACCAGTGTATCGTTAAAATACACCTTTGCCCCAGAATCAAAATTCTTTCCAGATAAGGTAACTAACAATCCCCCAGCCATTTCTCCTTCATTCGGGCTGACATTGGTTAACTCCATCGGCGGCGGCGGTGGTGGTGTTTCAAAAGTGAACGCTTGTGGTAAATCATCTGTTTGGCCATCCGGATTCGTCACACGTATATCTACGGTTTCTGCTGTCTGCCATTCTGGTGTTGTAAACTTCAATTGCGTTGCAGAAACGAATATAACCGGAATCTCTTGATTGCCTAGCGTTAGTTTCACACCGTTCACAAAGTTCGATCCATTTACTGTTACTAGGGTTCCCCCCGTAACCAAACCGGTTGTGGGAGAAATAGAACTTAATACCGGAGCTGGCGGTGTCAAGTAATTGAACCCCTTTTCTAACAAAGCAACTTGTCCATCATCGTTGATTACTTTTACATCTACTGCGCCAGGTAATACCCATTTTGGGGTTACAGCTTTAATTTGGGTTTTGCTGTACACAGTGTATTGAATTAAAGTGTCATTAAAGTAAACTTTAGCCGTAGTATCAAAATTCGCGCCTGTAATTGTGATGACTAGGCCTCCATCTAACTTCCCTTCATTCGGAGTTATGCTTGTGATCTCCGGAGCTGGTGGAGGAGGCGGTGTCTCGAACGAGAACGCTTGTGCTTTTGTTACGGCTTGTCCATCAGGATTCGTCACTGTTACATCTACAATTTCTGCAGATGCCCAAACTGGTGTAGTTATTTTTAATTGTGTTGATGAAACGAATGTCGTGGCAATCTCTTGATCTTTTAATTTAACCTTTGCCCCGTTGATGAAATTAGAACCATTCACCAATACTTCGGTGCCCCCCGTAATCAACCCATGATCAGGGCTCACAGAGCTGATTATCGGTGCGGGAGGTGGAGGAGGCAATATATAGTTATACCCTTTTTCTACTAGTGCTGTTTGTCCATCAGGGTTTTCAATTTTTATATTGACAGATTCTGCATTTGACCATTTAGGGGTCCGGATCTTAATCACAGAACCACTATAAAAAGTAGTTTGTGTCACCAGTGTATCGTTAAAATAAACTTTGGCTCCACTAAGGAAATTGGAACCATTCAATGTTACTAAAGTATCTCCTGTTGTAAAGCCTTCATTAGGCTGGATGGAGGTGATTTCAGGTTTCGGCCACTTGTATGTATAACCTTCGGCCTGTTCAATAAATTGACCGTCTGGATTTACAATTTTGACGGTAACGGCCTCTGCCTTACTCCAACTCGGAGTTAATATGGTAATTGTTGTGTCATTAACATAGGTCGATGGTACGACCTTATTATTGAAATAAACTTTGGTACCTGTTTTAAACCGGCTCCCAGTTAGTGTTACCGACTCTCCCCCCGTGGTTAATCCTTCATTGGGAGATACCGATACTAATTCAGGGCCAAGAATATAGCTATACGCAGCATCTAATTTAGCGCTTAAGCCATCTGAATTTGTTACCTCAACGGCAACTGTTTCCGGAATTGAAGTAGCAGGTGCCTTTACAACTATTTTAGTCGGTGTGATTGAAATAACATCTGCAGTTTTTTCACCCATTTTAACTTGTGCACCTGTCAAGAAATAGTTGCCTTGGATGGTTACTTCATTATTACCCGCTAACGGGCCTTCATTAGGAGTAACTTTTGATATTACTGGAACAGCATAATAGTTATATGCTCCTGTTGCAGTTTGACCGTCATCATTGATCACAGTTACTTCAACTGTCCCTGGAACTCCCGCCGGAGTTGTGACAATCAATTCTGTCGAACTATTAAATTGTACCGAAGGTGCAAAATTTTTCCCGAATTTAACTTTTACATTCGGACGGAAATTCTCCCCAGTGATTACTACAGATTCTCCACCTTCGAATGGACCGCTATCCTTAACAATTGAGGTTATGATTGGAGCCTTATATTTTACTTCAATTTTAGGATTCCTAACATCATATTCGTGAGGTACACCTAAATAATCGTCATACTTAACGTGAATGTCTTCTGCCCCAACTGAAATCAAACCTGTATTGGAGCCTAACTTATGACGTATTTTATACTTGAAACTCAAAGCATCTTTCTTGAGTTCATTGAAGGTCCATGTTAGTGTATTTCCATTAACAATCGGTTGTGGTATATTATCTTGGTAAGAATTAGGAACAATCTCAAACTCTGGGGCTACCGTGTCCGTAACCTTGACATTATAGGCACTAGCCAATCCAATCTCGTCTACGATGGCTGCATAAATTTCGGCTAAGCCTACAGACCCCAGTACAAAATGGTGGTGGTGAGCTGTTGTTGCCATATCTTTCAACAGCAAGTTAGGAGCACTTGTATCTGGGTTTTCATTTGGAAGCAAAAGTGCTATCGTATAGAATACGACGCCTTCTCCCTTTGCTGAATTCGCCTGTTCCAGAGCTACTTGGCGAGCATACGAATCTGGTGAAGGTTCGGTAGCTTGTCCGTCGGTCATGAGCACAATAACTGGTTGGGCTTCCGCTCTATGATTTCTTAGAAGTTCTTGCGCCAAGGCTATTGCGTCCCTTGTACCAGTGCCTCCACCAGCGGTTATTTTATCTATATAATTTTTCAATTCTGTAGGATTATCAGAGAGATCGAAGGACTTTTCATCACTTGCGAAATCCACAATGCCAACCCGATGCTTCGTAAAGTCCACAAGGTCAATAAATCCTTTGGCCGCATTCTTGGCATTTTTCATCTTATCTTCGCCGTTATTCGGCCCATAATCTGCCGCCATACTTCCCGAACGGTCGATAATTAAAATGATATCATTCGGTTTTATTACGGTTACATCCGGAGAACCTATGACATCTAGTTGAATCTCAGCCTCTTCCCCCTCAGTTATTTGAGTCGGATTAACTACTTTTGTTACTGTCACACTTCCACTTGCCGCTTCAACAGAAGAAACAAGCGGTAATTGTGATATAAGCAACACAGTAGTTAGGACAAGGCATAACAGCCTGGAATAGCCAAATTTCATATTCACTCCTCCTCTTTTATTTTTTAAAATCTACAAAAAAAGCGCCGACATCATTGGCATTATATTTCCCATAATCCTGTGTCACTCGCTTTTTTCTATTAAACATAATAATCTCCTGACCCAATTTTTCCTTCTCTAACGTAATAAAATGAATGATTTGCTCATGCAGTTCTCGAACCTTATCTAGAAATTCCAAATCTCCCTCTGTTCTTTTCATCCCATTAATCTCGTTATACAATTGATCTAGAATACTAGCATATTTCTCATATTCTTCAAAACTATGCTTTTCTAGTATTTGTTCATAAATTTGCATGAGTTCAACAAGCGGGTTGAACCTCTGACTAGACATTTTCTTGGCCTACCTTTAAAGAGTGCATTGCCTTTTTCCAAGTTTCAGCAAGTCCCCGTGCAAATTCCAATACATCATCCAACATAGGCTCTTCTCTTTTAATCATAAATCTAGCAATATGTCCGTTATAGAACTCGTACAGTCGATACAGATCTTTAGCAATGGGATAATCCATATTCAACGTAATCATCAGTTCGCTAATAATGGACCGAACTTTATGCAGGGATTCATTCATTGCTTCGTACTGTTTTTGAGCATATTGGGATTTTGCTAAAAGTAATGATTTAACCATTCCCTGATATAGCATTAAAGTCAATTCACCAGGACTGGCTGTCTCAACTTGAACCTTCAAGTACTGCTGTTGAATTGCGTTTTGCATCGTTACCTCGCTCCATCAATCATTTTATTGGTAGAATAATTGCGTCAGTAAATTTTGACTTAACTCATCGAAGCAAATATTGAACTCTGGCTATTTAATTTTTGCAATGCTAGTTCCATGGCAGAGAATTGCTTGTAGTATCGATCTTCAATATCAAGTAGTTTTGATTTCCACTTTGCCTCTTGGGCATTCAGTTCTTTGAGTTCTTTGCCCATAATACTATCATCAACTGTTTCAGCCAAACCGGTACTTCCGATTTTTTTCTTAATTGCTGCCAATTGGTCATTAGCAATATTATATAGTCTGTCTGAAATAGATAGGTTAGTTTTTCCTTGTACTTCGGTAAGTGTTGAACCCGAAGCAAACAACCGTTTGACCTCATCAAAGTGATTATTCACGGCGTCCATTAATTTAGCCTCATCAATCTCAAGCTTCCCATTCTCCGTATATGCAGACTTTACTTTAATGCCAATTTGCGAAAGCAAAGAAATCTCACCAGCTGCTGCATTAAGAGGTGTATTTAAGCTATTACGCATGGAAGACAAGGTATCTTTTAATATTGAGTCATTGTACAATGTACCTTCCTTTGCTTTAGCCTCCCATTTTTCGATTTGACTTTCGCTCATTGCTTCCTTTTCCTCATCAGTAAGCGGAGCATAGTCTCTATTTTTCCTCGTTGTTGTTGCAGTAGAGAATGCATCGATCAAAGCGTTATATTGCTCAACAAAGTTCTTAATCTTATCAACCACTCCGCTACGATCAGTAACTGATCCGATAGAGGCTTGTCCTTTACCTTTTAAAACAACCTGAGTTCCGTTAATAAATACAGAGTTTGATGAAGAAGTTAGTGACACTCCGTTAACAGTGTATACAGCATCGCTTCCTTTATCACTCGTTGAAGCAAAACCAAACAATGCTATATCACCGGAGACATTTACTTCAGCTGCTCCCCCTACATCTGTACTTGATAAATATAAAGCACCGCTATTAGGGTCGTAGCTGGCAGTCACTCCGGTTACACTTGAATTGTTGTTGATACTCTTTACAATGGAATCAATTGTAGAATTACCGGCAGTAAAACTGATATCCACGTTCCCTTTGGAGCCCTTTACATTAAAAGTCCCACTAGTGGCTACAGGTGTAGTGGAAGAACCCGTTACCTTACCGACAATCATTGCTGATTCGGCCAATTCAGTAACCGTTACATTGCTTGTTCCAACATTTTTACCTGACGAAGTGATCTCCAGCACTGAGGTGTTCGATGATGTCGATGTTGTTTTTTCATAGTTACTCTCAAATCGAAGTTCATTGATAGTATTTTTAAACGATAGCAGTTTTGTATTCATCGACATATAATCTTGTCTTTTCCACAAAGTGAACTGCTTCTTTTTAAGGATATTATCAAGGGGTACTCTTTCTGCGGCCATCAATTTCTGTATGATACTTTCCGTGTCGAGCATTCCACTAAAACCGGTCAGACGACTTGGGGAGCTTATACTTGCCATCCCTGCATACCTCCTTTACATCTTTTCGTCAACAAAAATACCAACCTTTTGACTAAGGTTATACATAACATCGAGCATTTTCTCGCTCGGGATTTCCCGGACGACCTCGTTCGTTTCATCTTTCAACACTACAACCATAATCGTGTTGGTTTTTTCGTGAACCTTAACTCGAATATAAGTACCGGTTTCTTCAAGCTTTTTGTTCACTTTATCGACAAGTTTCGGTATAGAATGCTGTTCATTTGAAAGAGGAACCGAATCAGCCATTTTTTCCACAATCTCCTCATTTGAGAGACTCTTGAACCATGGCATTAAGGATGTCGATGATGAATTTGGATCAACTCTCACCTTTGTATCCCCCTAATTCGATTATTGGTCTATACTAAAAAAACCGGCCGGTTTCCCGGCCGGCTCTGTTGCAGATTAACGAAGAAGTTGCAGAACACCTTGAGGTTGCTGATTCGCTTGAGCCAACATTGCTTGAGCTGCTTGTTGCAGGATACCGTTCTTCGTGAATTCCGACATTTCTTTCGCCATATCAACGTCACGGATACGCGATTCAGCCGCTTGAAGGTTTTCAGCAGTTGTTCCCAAGTTGTTGATCGTATGTTCCAGACGGTTTTGAACAGCACCGAGATTAGAACGAAGCTCGGATACTTTGTTAATAGCGGATTGAACTTTATCCAGGTTTGCGCTGGCAATGGAGTTCAGAACTGTCGCCGAATTACCGGAAGTAAGAGTCAACAAGCCCGCTGTAGCATCCATGTTAACTCCCAGTGCAGTCGCAGTAGCGGAAGAAAGCGAAAGGCCAATAACTTCGCCGCTGTTTGCGCCAACTTGGAAAGAGATCGATGTTGTTGTTCCGTCAAGAAGTTTCTTCGTATTGAATTGAGTTTGAGAAGCGATAGAACCAATTTGAGCGGACAGTTGTGCAATTTCGTCATCGATTTTCTTAGCATCAGTTGTTGTCAGCACTTCGTTTGCGCCTTGTACGTACAGCTCAGCCATACGTTGCAGCATAGCATGAGTTTCGTTCAAAGCACCTTCAGCTGTTTGGATCAAGGAAATGCCATCCAAAGAGTTCTTGTTAGCTTGTTCCAAACCACGGATTTGGTTGCGCATTTTCTCGGAAATCGCCAGACCAGCTGCATCGTCAGCAGCACGATTGATTCTGAAACCAGAAGACAATTTCTCCAAAGATTTGCTTTGAGCATTGTTGTTAATGGTCAATTGACGTTGTGCATTGTAAGAAGAAATATTGTGGTTAATACGCATAATAAAAATCCTCCTTGGAATGTACTGGTGTTTAGCATCCTTGCTTACACCCTTTTTTGGTCGATACATGGTGTACGGCCGTCAACACCATGCCTTTCGTCCCATGATATATATATCGGACAAGACTCAATATTGTTTATAGCTTTTTTGTTTTTTCAAAAATTATTTCTTCGTTGGAGGCACCATTCGCTTAAGTAATTCAGTCTGATTTCCAATTGACTCAACAGCAGCTTCTTTATTTTGCTTTTGAATCAATTCGTAAATTTCCTCCCGATAGATTGTCACCTGATCCGGTGCCTCTATACCAATTTTAACTTGATCTCCCAAAATATCGATAACCGAAATGGCAATATCTTGATTGATTATGATCTTCTGCCCTTTATTTCTCGATAATATCAGCATGCTGCCCCTCCTGTTTTCGAAGGTCCATGATTGAATAACGAGGCCCATAAGCCGAACGTTCGAGCACAATTTGAGCAGCAAATAAGGTATCTATGTTCATAATTAGAGGTGCCTGTAAATTTATAGTGATATCAGAGATTGATCTAGCCGTTACAATTGAGCGTACAACAACTTGCTCCTCCTTCTGGATTTGAAGCAACTCTAACCATCGCTTATCGATGGTAAAATCATACTCGGGACAAAACAGAAACGGATCTGTTGTGATAAAAACCAAATGTTCATCTTCTGTTGATTGGATATATTCGAATGTTTCTGCTACCCCAGGCAAAAGAACAAACTTCTCATAATTTTCGAACCCTAAAATAGGGGATTTGAAGTGCCATATGTCCTCTTGCTTCACACTAAACTCACCAAATCTGGATGATTGAATTTTCAACGGAATACCCCCTGCTTGAAAATAAAAAAGCTATACATGAAGCACTTTCTAGCGTTCATTATAGCTATTTGCAAAACACTTAGACAACCTCATCTAAGTTCCTTCCGGTTGCTGTGATAAATATAAAGTTTTTTTGAATTAGATAAGGATTTACCTTGCCAGGATAATAATCGATAATCGGCTTATGTGTCTCCGGTTCTGCAGTTACCTTCTTCGGAAAATAACTAATCGATAATGTACCAGGAGTATATGTAATGTCGACATTGTCATATCTCGCTTCTCCCCTGAATTCAATAGGCCGATCCTTAAACGCATTCTGTCGAGCAATTTCTGCGAATGCATTTCCCGGAAGATGAATAGCCATCATTCGATCACCAGCCTGGGCAATCTCTGCAATATTCTGCATTGAAGATTCCAAGGCACTCTGTGAGATCCGATCACAAAACTCGTCAATCTTTGCTCTCCCAAGGGCTGACCAAGCTTTTCGCTGGTCAATATCCAACGAACTTTTTGTGCGTTCAATTGTCAATTCCCCGAGTTCTTGATGAAGATTCATCGAAGGTTTAGGTTGCTTAATACTCCACTGTCCCTTAGTCGTCTTAATGGCGATACGGCTGAAACCCTGGTGAATTTGTATTTGAGGAATATTCAAAATCTCACCCCTAATTCAAAAAATCAACCAAGCTAGGCCGAATAATTCTAGCCATTGTATCCAACGATGCCTGATATATACTTTCAGCGGTTTTAAGCTCTGTAATTACAGAAGCCATATCGGCATCCTCTGTTTTTGACTGCAATGAAGTATAATTGAGATTCAAGTCGCTGAGACGGTTTAAGGTAAATGTCAATCGGTTTTGCTTACCACCGACTTCAGCTTGGGCGGTAATCACATTCTCGAGATTCTTCTGAAGAGCTGGAATAATGTTTTGAATGGCCGTTGTTCCTGTTGGGCTTGTATCCGCTAATGCCTGTTTGAAGTTGTCAATAACTGCAAAGAGCCCTTCCGGATCTCCCGATACTCCAAACACCTTATCCCCCTGTAAATTCACGGGAATATATATTCCCGCACCGATCTGATACCGCATCTCTCCTTGATCCAAACTATATGCTGTATTAGCTGGATCGCTTGGATATGGCTGTTCATTCACGCGTTCCCCGTTAAAGATGTATTTCCCCTTGAATTGAGAATTGCCGAGGGAAACCAGTTGCTTGTAAAGCTGATCCACTTCTTGAGCTATATTATTTCTCGCATCAGCCGGGACGGTATCCGTTCCACCTTGCACCGCGAGTTCAGACAAACGCTGTATAATTTGCGTTGTTTCCGTTAATACGCTATCCGTAAAAGCCATCCAAGAATCCGCATCTTCCACATTCTCTTCAAACTTCGTAGTCGAGCTAATCTCTGCCCGATATTGCAAGGCGCTTGCGACGCCAACTGGATCGTCGGAAGGACGGTTGAGGCGACGGTTCGTCATCATTTGCTCCTGATACTTGTCCAAACGTCGGTAGTTATTTTGCAGATTGCTCATCATGGATCTGCTCATCATCGATTGAGTAATACGCATTTGTCATTCATCTCCTATCTACCGCCCGACTACACCGGTACCATTAATTAGTTTATCCAACATCTCGTCAATGGTTGTAATCACACGAGAGGATGCACTGTAGGCATGCTGGAATTTGATCATGTCCGCCATTTCTTCATCAAGCGATACACTACTTACGGCCTGTCGCATACTATCAGCATGATCGGACAACAACGTGCCGTTCTGAACCATACGGTAAGCGTCGTCCGAATCCGTACCTAATTGAGCTATAACCGATTGAAGATAGCTCCCAAAGGTACCTTCATTAGTAAGCGCACCGTTCTGAGTACTGTAATCAAACTTCCCTTCGGATAGTGAAGCGATGAGCAAAGCAAGGTCTCCGTTCCCTTGAAGCACTTTCTCCGTTACAACACCGTTCACTGTTACCTGCTCTGTGCGCATCGATGCCGCTATATTAGCAAGATTAGCTTGAATTTCCGGGTTAACACGAATATTAGCCGCTGTAATAGCTCCGCCATCGCTAGATACAAAGAAATCTTTCCCCACGGTCGCTGGCTCCTGGAGAGTGTACCCCAACTTATGCAGACCATTTAACCCATCAACGGTATATTTAATATCCTGCATCAATTTCCGCGGGTTGGCTGGATCCATTTGGGCTCCAGGAATTGTAACGCCATCCGGCAAAATAGATCCGGCAGGTAATGTGACTTCAATTTTACCTGTTGCCAAAGTGTTTGCCATCACATTCATTTGGTTAATGTAGCCTTGAACAAATACATCACGAGATTCAATATATCCTGCAATCTCACCCTTGGTGAGAGACGCTGTATTAGCCAAAGTAAACTCTACTGGTGCCTGCGTACCATTCACAACTAGTACATCACCAAACATAACCTGATAGTTATCATCAGTTTCTGTAACCTGGACATTGCCTAAAGAAGATAATTGATCCACGAGTAAGTCCCGCTGATCTCGCAGATCGTTTGCGTTATCCCCCAAACCTTCCACTCGATTGATCATTATCGTCAAGTCGGAGATTTGTTGAATCGTATTGTTAGCTTCAGCCACTTTCACATCAATTCGCTGAGTAATATTGCTACTAAGCGTATTTAATTGTGATGCAATATGATTGAAAGTTTCGGTCAAAGCAATTGCTTTCTGCTGAACGACTGTACGTGAGGACAAGTCCGAACTACTGGGGTTTTTGCTCAATTGTTGCCAAGCGTTCCAAAACTCCGAGATACTTGTGGCGATGCTGTTTTCAGAAGGTTCGTTGAAGATCCCCTCAATATTGGACAGTGCCTCTTGTTTAACATTCCAAGTGGATAGATCTGAATTTTGATTCCGATACTCAATATCGAGCAGAAAGTCGCGGATTCTTCTGATACTGGTAACTTCTACACCCATGCCGAGTTGGTTGGGGTTTGTTGATTTGGTTAATCCTGGGAACTCAATGGGTCTTGCCGCTGCCATTTTCGCAACTTGACGAGAGTAGCCAGGTGCATTGGCATTCGTAATATTATGACCAGTTGTGGCAAGTGCTGTTTGCTGTGCCAGAATTCCTCGCTTGCCCACTTCGAGCGTATGAAAAGTCGATCTCATAATTTACCTCGCTTCCTGTCGTCCCTTATGCTCTAGTATCGAAATAACTTCTATTTTTCTTCGTAGCCTGTTGTTTCGTTGGATCAGTGTACATCAATTCGTCCTCAGGCAGGCTTGTTAACAGATTCAAGCTATAATCAATAAACGTAAGCGACTGCTCAATTAGCTCTTTATTAATAGCGTTAAGACGTTTCAATTCTTGTAATGTTATTGATAATTGCCTCTGTGCGTCCAAAAGCATCTGCTTCTCCTCGGTATCAAATACCAAGCGACTCATTTCCGTGATCGTAAGGTTTAATTGTGAGCGAATTCCCTTCTCCTTCAAAAACCGGAATACGGACTCCTCACGCAGTTCGTCTAACTCAGCTGCTTGTTTCAGCAATCGGGTTTCCTTGGTCATGACTTGAGTCAAACCAGCCACATCATTAGCCATAATCGCTTTTTGCTTCTCAGCCCCAAGTTCAATCAAGGTGCGGTACAACTCGTCCAAATGTCGCAATGCGTCGACAACTTGTTGTACACTCATTCTTTTTCACCTGATTCGATAAACGACTTAAAGTATGGAGCTAGCTTCTCTGCGATTTTCCCGGCTTCCACATGGTATGTCCCCGACGACACCTCTTCCTTCAATTTGGCAATCCGTTCAATACGCTGAGGGTCCTGAACCTTTTTATATTCCTCAAGCATCCCCTTAGCCTCCAATGAGATGGAAACTTGGTCTACTTGTTTCTTTTTTGGTAAATGGTTGTCACGATTTTCAATATTTCGTAGATATGGATTAATTCCGCCGATTCTTCCCGTTTCATTGATTTTCAACTTACATTCACCTCGCTTCAAATAAAAAAGCCGATAATCTTTACTAAGTTTATCGGCGTTGGTTTAGGCTTTTTTAATAGCGAACGATTGGAGCTTAAAGAATATTATGCCAAAGAAACAGGGTTTTAGTCATTAAGGACTACGGAATTTGTCGATTGCATTGTAAGCACCATTACCGCGCTTATCGCCAAATTCCTGGCCATTCTGAGAGTCCTCTCTAGCTGCTGCAGCAAAACCACGTACAAGACGGGTGCGGCAAGAATCACACATATTTCCATCCCGAATTAATACCCCACATACTTCGCAGGGATACATCATGTTCGGGTTATTTGCAACGGAAATACGACCTTCTTTTATGAATTTAGTGATTTGACGAATAGAAACACCAGTTGCTTCATGAACTTCCTGGATTGTGGCCATTTTCTCTTCACGCAAATATTTCAGGCATTTTTCGTACTCTTCTTCAATTTCCTTGATACAAGAAGGACAAATATCTCTGAAATTATTGGCAAACAATCTCCCGCAGCGCGGACAATTCTCTAGATTGATCCCCATATGCTTCGACGTCCTTTCAAGAATCGCTTCGTTTGATGCTAGATTACCTCATTTATGGGGGGTTCGTCTATACATTTGATGAGAAGAATTAGGAAGTTTACATTTTCTAGGATCGAGCCCAAGTCAAACAATAAACTTCGGCGCGGCGACCTATGCGTCCACAAAGCTCATGAAGTACGCGGGAGCAAGCCTCAAGCGTGCTTCCTGTTGTATAGACGTCATCGACCAATAATATACGTACCGGCTCGGGCGACCGATCCGAAAGGATTTGGAAAAAAGGATCTGGCTTTGTATCATCATAAAAATGGGGTTTCCTCATGGAGACCTGCGGGTTGGCACACACGTCCCCTCCAATCACCCAACCCTGAGGCGCCGCCCAATAGGGGGATTTGGTGCGATTCAACTTCACTTCGTTTATCGCTGTTAATAGTTTGTCTGCGGCAAGCGCAGACGGGCGGAAAACATCATGCAGATCATGGAGACGCTCCCAGCGGGTTTTGAAGCTTTGTTTCTCAGTATGGCGGGAACGTTCCAGCAAATGCAGTAGAGGAATTCGGCCAGCAGTCGCAGCACCATAGGCCAGACGGGCGGCTTGATTGAATCCCCGTTCCTGCATGCGTTCGCTGCTGACTGGAACGGCGGTGACTGCATGGAAACGAAAAGAAGTTTCGCCGATTTTATTTTTGCTTATGACACCTGTTTCTTCTAGCTCCTTCACCATTTGCCGATAAGCCACCCCCGTCATCCGAGCTAGAATCGTGCCATAGGTTTCATTTCCACGGTATTTATATTGAGCAAGCCACTCGCGCATCATCGGGTTATAGGTAACAGCACTTCGATTCATCACGAAGCTACGGGGAGCTTGCCCCTTCCGGGTGCAATCCGGGCACCCCATCGACCGACCACAAATTTGGCAGCGCGGGCTTTTGATCCAAGGGATCGAGAGATAGCAGGATAAGCATATTTCCGGATAGCCCCGCACTCGCTCGGATATTGTCTTGCCGCACGTTAAGCAAGGAATGGAGGGAGGTGCCAACAATTGATGTAAAGGTGTTAATAACCCATTCCAGGAAAAGCTTTTCTCCTCACTAAAGCAATAAGTGCTGGAGGACACAGGGTTTGACAAGAAATCATCCGCAGAACAGATCTCGGTTGCCGCTTGTGCTCCTATTCCCGCTGAAGTAGACCGCCCAGACCTAATTCGAGCATAGGTATTCTCGTCGAAATGCCCTGAAAACAATCTGCCGACGGATTGTCCTTGGGAATTTGGCTTAGGATATCGGAACTTGACCGCCCCACGCCGATTTCGGTTTCGCGTGCTTGAACCGTCATTCGCAACACTCTGGGATGACTTCATCATATTATTGAACCTCCTTTACCTTTATAAAGCCGTTTTTGTAAGCAGCCGCGTTCATCATTCGGATTTGCCGAATCGCATCACGTTGTGACTTGGTCCACGCCGGTGCGGCAAACACAACCTTTCCTTTCGGATCGTCCTTGGAGCGGCCAGCTCTCCCTGCCATTTGGACCAAAGAGGCTTCATCAAACAAATCGCTGTCCGCATCCACTATGTATACATCGCTTTTAGGTACGGTAACGCCACGCTCTAGTATCGTAGTCGTCACCAGCATGCGAATTCGTCCTTCCCGAAAAGCGAGCACTTTCTCATTCCGGTCTGGATCTATAGAAGAAGTCCCTTCAATAGGGAGTCCCGGAAAATAAGTGCGTAAAAGCTCGGTAAAAGCCGCAATTTGACGAATTCGGGTTACGAAGAGAAAAATTTGTGCCCCACGTTGAACGGAATGGCGCAGTAAGTGAAGTAAAGCAGGGGGCAAAACGCGGCGGCGGAGACAAGCCTCCACGCTCGCCATAGTAATTCTCTCAGGAACCGGTAACGGATAGCCGTGATATCTTGCCGGCACTTTAGCATGCGGCAGCCGGCCCGCCCGAATCTCTCTTCGCATTCGCGCAGGCGGTGTCGCGGACAACAAAATAAAACGGCCCCCCGGTTTGCAAGCGGCCTCCGCTGCATAGTTCAACATCGGATCATTGTGATAGGGAAAAGCATCCAGCTCGTCAATCACGACCAAATCAAACGCCTGGTAAAACCGCATCAGTTGATGGGTTGTAGCCAGTATTAACCGCGCTTCTTCCCATCGCTGCGGGCTTCCTCCATATAAGACTGCCATCGGCTCCTCGGGAAAAGCCTTCGCCACCCGTGGGGCCAACTCCAGCACGACATCACGGCGTGGCGTCGCCACCAGCACCCGGCCGCCGCTATCCAATGCATAGCGCAGCAGCGGGAAAATCATTTCGGTTTTGCCGGCGCCGGTTACGGCCCAGAGTAGGAAGCGTGGCGGACGGGACCTGGTTTCCGTCCGGCGCAAGGGGGAACGCCGCGAGGCCAGAAGAAGAGCCGGCCTTCCGTGAGCCGTTGCTGCCCCTGGCCGCTGCGCAGCAGCTTCCTGCGCTTGCGCCAGGAAGCGCAGCGCCTGCCCCGCCGCGCTGCGCTGGGCGGGGCTCAGCCCCCACCGGTCCAGCAGGGACCCGGTGGGGGCCAGGCCCGCGGCCGTGCCGCCCCCGGCACGCGGCGGCACGACGCCCGCGCTGCTGCCGCGCAGCAGCAGCGCGCAGGAGCGGCTGCGCCCGAGCGCGAGGCACGCCTCGCAGTAGGCGCAGCCGCGAGAGCCGCACGACCCGCAGGGCGTGCGGCGATGCACCCCGCTGCCGCAGCGCCGGCAGCGGGAGGTTCGGGCCCGGCGCCAGCGCGGGCCCGGGTTTTGGCGGGCGGAGGCCACGCCCGCCGTGAGCTGCACGCGCCCTTGCAGGTGCGCGTGCTGGAGGGCGGAACGCCAGACCGGGGCAAGGCCCGGCAGGCGTTCCGCCAGCAGCTGCTGGAGCTCGGCCTCCAGCAGCGAGCGGCCCGCCAGCGCAGCCGCCAGGCGCTGCGCCGCTTCGGCGAGCTCAGCCAGCTCGCCGCCCATGTCCTCTCGCTGTTGCTTTTCCAGCCCCGCGCCGCTCAGGTCCGCTGACAGTTCCTTCCCCTGTCTCACGCCGCCCCGATCCATCAACCTTATTTCCGTCCTAAGATCCTCATGATCCTCGTCATTCCCGCGATGGTTAAACATCCGTCCCCATGCCGTGACTTGGCCATCCTTCACCAGCCACCCCCGGTGCCGACCTACCAGGGCACCCTCATCTAACGGCTCAGCCGGATGAATGAGCTTCGCCTCCGCTTTAATCTCTTCCTGCAAAACCTGCAGCAAAAAAAGATCCCATTCCTGCTCTGTCCACCGATCCATCTCACGGAATGCCTTGAAGGAATCTCTAGCCTCAACCGCCCAACCGAACGGTAATCCTTCGGATAATAAATAGATTGCGTGCGCCTCTCGATCGAGCCACCACAACAAGTCAACGTGCAAATCTAAGCTAACACGAAGCTGCCATCCAGATTTAGTGCGTACGGCATACAGACTCCCTCTCACAATTTCCACCGTCCTCCTAATTTCTAACATCTTTATCCATATTTCAACAGTTTTCGGATAATTCCTCTTTTTCAGATCTTAGTTTTTTCAATTTCAAAATATCTCCGATACTTCGACTTCTTTCACCAAAATCCTCACACCTTCTGTCGCATCTTGGGCCCTATCAAGTTCCCCTATTGAGTTGTCCTGATGACCCGGAGATCCCTTTTCATTCGTAACGGAACTGAGCGACCTTATTTGCCTATTTCCCCGCTATTTCCCGGGCTAACGGAACCAGCAGACCTTATCCGACCAAAAAGAGAACAAAACTCCCATGTATAGTGCAAATAAGACCTCCTCGTTCCGTTAAAATCCCTCGTCTTGTAATTCCAGGCTAATAACGCCCCTGTGTTCCGTTAGAACGGCTGTCCGCCTCACGCCAGGTGCTCTTTACCCTTTACCCACTACAAATTGCTCATGAATTCCACCGAATGGTGCCTAACATCATCCAGCAGTCATGCTCACTCCCTGCCCCATCCGCTTCACACCACTGATCACCCCCTATCACTTCCAATGTCACTTCTTGATGCTCCTTCTCCTGCGCACCCAATCCTCCTCCATGCACCATCGCCCCCATCTCACCCGTAAAAATGCAAAAAAGCACACTCCTCGGCTTCTCGCCATAAAAGAGTGTGCTTCACACTTTAACCTGCGCAGTGCTATGCGCCTGCCTAGTCATATGTTGTTTACACATGGACATATGGAATTTTGTCCGCCTCCCGCGGTACGCGAAGGTCGATGCAGATCGGCGCATCCTCAGCCACCGTGGCCGCATACGCTTCCACATCCTCTTGCCGTACCACAGCCAAATCGATAACGGTGAGTTCCATTCCGCCTTGCTTTTGGAGCTTCCGCAAGATTGCCAGCGTATCGTCCTGCGAGCTCTCGTCCAATACCGTCACCCGTAGTTCTAAACCGCGCAGCCGCGCATACCACGAGAGCGCTCGCAAATACCATTCCATTTGGTTCTCATGATTGCTCGTCACCAAAATATAATGAACCCTGCGATTTTTCCGATTTCCTTGCTGAACTATTCCATGCAAAACATGGACCAACGCCGCAGCCAAGCCGTAGCTGAGAAGGATCCAGCCAATATAAGAAACCACCGTACCCACCTCCCTTATAGCGACAATATATGCCGCCGCCAAGAGGTCGGTTACTGGGCTCGCATGGAAGGAGCCGCAGAGCAAGGTATATCAACAAATCCGTTAGCCTTCCACCCACTATGTATATTGGCCGGTGCCGTTCGTTCGAGAGGCGTTAATGATGCAACCGGGACACCAAATGCTGCCCAGACTCCGGATGTAACGGCAACATCGCCTCACTTTTCAAGATCATGAATAAAATGGTAACCCCGGCCACAAAGAGCCTCCCGCCCGAATCCCGCCAAGCCCTTCAAAACCAGCCACGGGACGGTTAGGCAATTTCGAGTGACCCAGCCCAGCTATCTTATAGGGTTACCCAGCCGAACTTAATCGCATTAATAACCGCTTGGGTGCGATCATCGACGTCCATTTTTTGCAAAATACTGCTGACATGATTCTTAACCGTCTTCTCACTAATAAACAAATGTTCGCCAATCATCTTGTTGCTGCGGCCTTCCGCCATCAAGCGAAGCACTTCGGCCTCCCGGCGGGTCAGCGGGTTGTCGTCACCAGCTACGAATTTCACGCCCGCTTCGCGGATCGCTGTATCCTCGGCTATCGCTCCTGTCTCGCTCAGGTATTCCATCCGGCGCAGCTGCTGAATCAATTTGCCCGTTACCTTCGGATGAATGAACGCATTGCCCTCCGCGACCGTACGAATCGCATTGATCAGGGACTCCGCCTCCATATCCTTGAGCAGGTAACCTGTCGCACCTTTGCGCAACGTTTCAAAAACATAACTCTCATCGTCATGAATCGACAGAATGATGACCTTCACGTCCGGCAGCGCCTCGCGCAACTCGGCCGTAGCGTCCACGCCGTTCAGCAACGGCATGTTAATGTCCATCAGTACAATTTCCGGCTGAAGCTGCAAGCAGCTTTCCAGCACCTGGGCGCCGTCGCCGCATTCGCCAACGACTTCGATGTCTTCCTCCATATTCAAAATCCGCTTCATACCCTCACGAAATAACTGGTGATCGTCCGCCAGGAGAACTTTAATCACTTGTCTGGTTCCACTAGTAAGACTATCCATCCTGGTACTCCTTTCTCTTATCTGAGTTGGTTGGGATATGAATGATGATTTTCGTGCCCAAGTTGGCCGCCGATTCAATTTCCATCCGGCCTTCGAGCAGCTCCACTCTCTCCCGCATGCCAATCAATCCAAAGTGCGTATGCTCTTTCGTCTTCTGTTCCAGTTGGTCCACTTTGAAGCCTAACCCGTTGTCGGTTACCACAATACGGATCATTTGTGCCTGGTACGTGATTTCAACGCCCACATAAGTTGGAAAAGCATGCTTCGCCGCATTGGTCAGCGCTTCCTGTACCAGCCGGAAGATCGCTGCCTCCATCGGAGAGGACAACCGGTGCTCTTTGCCCCGGGTTTCAAAGGTTGCTCTGATTTTCGTTTTTTCTTCGTAGTCATGTACATACTTCCGCAGCGTCGGAATCAATCCCAGATCATCCAAAGCCATCGGCCGCAGATTAAAAATAACCTTCCGCATCTCTTCCAAACTCGAGCGGACCTGCGCTTTCAAATCTACTATTTCGTCATGTACTAGTTTAAATTCCTGCTTAGCAAGCATTCTTTCTACAATTTCCGTCCTTAGCACTAGATTCGCCAGCAGCTGGGCAGGACCGTCGTGAATCTCGCGGGAGATCCGTTTGCGCTCCTCTTCCTGAGCCAAAATAATTTTCAATCCGATCAACTGACGGTTCTTCGCAGATTCCAAAATCCGGGTCACTTGTCCTAATTCACCGGAAAAATACTCCAGCACAACACTCATCTGCGAGCTGATCGTTTCGGCGCGCTCCACCGACTTCTCCACGTTGCGTGCACGCTTCTGCAGTTCGTCGCGGCGAGCCTTCAGATACATTTCCTTCTCCCGGTAAATGAGCAGGTCGAGCTGGAGCTGGGTTGCTTTTTCATAGGCTTGCTTAATATCTTCCTCGGTATAACGCACGAAGTCCCGGCTGACTTCCGTCAGCCGGATGCGGGATTTCCGGTAGTTGATCTCGAGCTGGTCTACCTTCTCTACCGTTTCCGCCGTTTCCTTCATGACATTTTGCAGCTCGTTGTTGAGCATCTTCAGCTCATTGCGGGCCGAATCTAGTATTTCCAGGATCTGCAGCTTGCTGTCTTTCAATACGCTTACGGCGTTATTAATAACGCGATCTATGGCATCTGCTTGAAAATCCACACAATCCTTCTCCGTTTCTTAGTCCGTATAGTCCCAGACTAATCATATCATGATTCGAGGGTAATGGATTTGGTTTTCTTCTCCCAATTTACGCCAATTCCAAGCTGTTCGGAGACCAAACGTAATGGGACTAAAGTCCTTCCGTTAACAATAATTGGAGAAACCTCCGCTTTGGAAGAGACCCCGTTAAGCAAAAATGTCTTCTGCCCCACCGTCAGCTCCAATACCGTAGCACCGCGGGTTACCGTGATTTTTTTGGCTGCCCCGTTCCAAGCTGCGTTCCCGCCAAAGACGTCCAACACGTACTTGATCGGCACGTAGGTCGTGTTGTCTTTGAGCAATGGCGCAACTTCCAGGTTTTGCTTCTTCCCGTTTACCGTCATCGACTTCTGGCCGATTACCATCACTGCCTTCGCGCTTGGGAAATCTTGGTTGCTGCCGCCGGATGCAGGAGCCGTAAACCGTACATTGTCAAAAGATACGCTGCCCGTCAGCGCCCGTTCGTCCTGGCCTTCTTCGACGTTTACGACATAAAGCCGCTTCAGCTTTGCCGGGAATTTGATGTTATTTGCGGTCAGATCCGCCGTCAGCGTCTTCCAGCCGGTGTAATCCATCGGACGCGCGAGGTCGATGTAAACTGGCTTGCCGTCCGCGTCAGACAACTCGGCGCGCACCCAGTTCAGACTCGCATCGCCTAGCACATCCACCGTCAAGGTCGTTGCGTTGTCCGGGATCGCTCTGCCGCTCGTGCCGTTAAATTGGGCATAAGCAAACTTGCTGCCGGAACCGCCGGTCAGATCGTAATCTAGCTTCAACACCTTGGAGTTGGCGCGCTCGCCGGTTCCTTGCACAATGCTTACCGATCCTTTCGCTTCAGCCGGAAGACCGGTGAAGGAAATCGGGTAGGCGACGTTTTCGAAGCTTTCCCAGATCGTTTCGGTGGAAGCAGACAGCACGACCGGTGTTCCGTTAAAGCCGTCATAGACGGGCGTCGCATACGCAAACTTCGCCCCATTGTTCACGGATTGGACTGTCAGCACGCCGCCTTGTACGCTGGCTTTCATACCGCTGAACGTCCATTTCACCGATTCCGCTGGAACGTCAACCGTACGTCCATCCTTCAGCTTGGCGGTTACGGCGACCGTTACGCTGGTTCCTGCTTGCAGCGGAGCAAACGTTGTGCCCGGCGTCAGGCTTTCCAGATCCGTGCCGCCCAGCACCTTCACGTCCATGCTGGTTTTCGCTTGCCCGCTGGTGGCGGTAATTTTGGCGGTGCCCGCCTTCACGCCTTTAAAGCCGCTGTCGGTCCATACCACGTTGCCGTTGCTGGCTTGCCACGAAGCTTGGATGCCGCTCGTATCGATCGGATTGTAGTACGTATCATATCCTTTCAAAGCGTACGGCACAGTTTGCCCGATGAACAACGTGGAGGAGCCGCTGACTTTGAGACCAAGCAGCGAACCTTGCGGTGCCGTCGTAAATACGCCAAGCCCGTTGGCAACCGCGCGCTGCCCCGCCGCCCCGTTGGACGTCGTAAAAGTGAGCTGCGGCGTCGTTTCCGCCAGCGGCCGCGTGACCATCGTTGTGGAGCCGCCGCCGTCCAGGTTCAAGCCTTTCCAGACACCGATTCCCGTCATGAAGCCTTGCAGCTCCTTCAAGGTGAGGCCGGTGCTGTTGCTGTTTTTCTCGGCGGTAATGATATAGGCCGTTTTCCCGTCTTTGGAGTAACCTACTGCGGTCCGTGCCACGGCGCTGCCTCCGCTGATCGATGTCGTTGAACGGGTAAACGCCGATGCTTTGCCTTGGTCGACCAATAGCGTGTGGCCGCCAATCATCATTTTCAGATCCGCCGGGTCTACGAGTTGCCCGTCAGTCAAAGATTGCAGCTGATAGACTGTATCCACGCGCTGACCGACTTGCAGGTGAGCGGCTACATAGTCCGCCGCCGTGCCATGCGCACGCAAAATATACCCATCCGCCGGCACCGGTCCCGGAATCGCCGCTTTGATGGAGATTTGCGTAATCACGCCACCTTGCACCAGCACTTCGGTTGGCGTTGTCGAGCTGGCTGCCGGACGTTCCTCCGATTTCCAGGCACTCGTATAAATAAACATTTTATTCACGTGGCTGTAGGCCTTATCTGGCTCGGTCATATAGGATTCCTGGTTGATGCCCGCAAGCGGGAACGTCGAACCGTCCTCGGCGAACACCGTACCGCTGAAGCCAAAACGGTCGATCAGCGGGGTCCCGTCATTGCGCACGGCAAAAGCATACATCCCCTGCAGCTGGGCTGGGCTGGTAACAACGGTCCCTTTCGACACCGCCGGTCCCATCGGAACGCCTTGGCCGCCGGTCGCAAAGAAATCACCGTTCACCCCGGCGACAGCCCCGGTTTCCTTGACCATCCCTTCCACGCTTTGTCTCGTCGTTACTTGTCCCCCTTTGCCGGTCATCACGTCCAGCTGGACGTAAGGATTCGTCAAATCCACCTCAATGACATCGGTCAGCACCTTCACCGGTTTGCCCGACCGGGTCACCGTGTACTCGTATTTCACGAGCTTGGCCCCCGACGTGATCATTTCTTCGCTAAGCTTCACCGTTTGGCTTGCTGCTGCTTCCGCAGTCAAAGCCGGTCCCGCGATCGGTCCAATGCCAATCACAGGCTGAATCCATATCAATCCCGCCAGCGTGACAAGTGCGATGCGTTTGCCGCTCTTTGCCACCAGGTGGGCCAACTTCGAGTTTTGACGTTCGACAACTTCCAGATCCGTATTCACTTGGGTTTGTTTCGTTCCGGTTTCGTCTCTTCTGACTACCATTTTGTTAGACAACTCTCCCATCTGTTCATGCTTCTAACGTGCTTCTATAAAGCTAGTCCCTTATTAATAGACTACTTTTATGCCGAAAAGTTACGAAATTTAGCAAGATTGTTAAAGGAACCTATCAACTTCTTTACTTTTGTGGAATAGAGATGTGAGTAATGTGGATATTGGGGATAAAATCTGTGGAAAACTAGGATAACTTTTGTTTGTTACTCCTATCGGATGTGCTTATCTTCTGTGGATAATGTGAATTCCGTGGATAACTTGTGAGCAAACATCCCCAAAAGGAGGTCTCACTCCGCCTTGCTCAACTCCGAATACCAAACTTATGCACTTATTCACTTATGCACTTGATCATTTACTCAATTGTCACTAAGTCACTAACCCGCTCAGCCGCTTACGCCTGTACGCCCCTTTTCACGACTCTTTTGCACGATGATCCCTTTCGTTCAGAACGATGGGGCCTTAATTTAGTTACCGTGCGGATCGCCCCTCAATGTAACGGTTGATAAGTCCTCTCTTACCGAACACCTTTTTAGCCCTTTTCCACAACCTGATGCAACGGGATAATCCTCGAAAGCGATCTGGCCATATGCATTCCCCTGCCACGTCAAAAAAAATCCCGACACCAGGGTTCGTCCCCTAGTGCCGGGAATCATTGTGGATTAAATGTAGTTCAGTTTATCCAATACACGCTTCAGCATGACCGCCGCTTGCGCACGTGTCGCATTGCCTTGCGGCTGGAACGTATTTGTCGTTATGCCCTGAATGATGCCTTCCTTCACGGCTTTAGCCACCGTGTCCTTGGACTGGATCTTCGCCGCATCCTTGAATTTCGTCAACGTTGCCGCACTGGCTCCGTTCATCGACGTATTGTAACCGGCGTATTCCATCGCCCGCACCATCATCAGCGCCATTTGCTCCCGCGTGATGTTGCTGTTCGGCTTAAACGTGCCGTCGGTATTGCCGTTAATAATCCCGGCCTTCGCCGCCGCCCCGATGTACGCCGCTGTCGTCCCAGAAGAAACGTCCGGGAAGCGACGGGCATAGGATTCATCTCCAGTCAGTCCGAGGCCTTTTGCAATGTAGACCGCAAATTCAGCACGGGTGATTTTTTTCTCCGGTTCAAACTTCGACCCCGAAGCAGCCGTTACGATCAAGCGACTGGCCAACTCATTAATGTCCGCACGAGCCCAATGCTTGGTCGTGTCAGAGAAGTAACTGTAGCCCACCGCCGGACCAACTACAGCATTGCCGTTAATCTTCCCATTAAAGATGATTGCACTGCCGCTAGTTGTTGTTTTAGACGGAACAAAAGATACGGTTTGTGTATTTACGTCATATTTCATAAGCAAAAATTGACCATTAGGCGAAGTATTTGTCGCTCGGAAGTAAAGTTGTCCGTTGTGGGACACCTCTACCGCGTTTTGCGAATTCACTCCGTTAAATGCTGACACATAGATTTGCACCGGGTCCGTCATCGGGGTTGTTGTGACTCCATTACTGTAGTTCGTCCCCGGTAATTGTGCTTTCGTGACCGTCTCCAGTTGAATGGTAAGATAAGCTGAGTTTAATGCACTGACATTAAGCAACCTGGAAATTTCGGTAAACGGAATCTTTTCCACCGGCAATTCATACATCACATGATTATATTTGACCATAAACGAAGCCGTTTTTCCTCGACTATAAACATCCATCAGTGCACTAAGTGGAACAACCACTTCTGCTGCTTTCTCGGTAGAAGGTACCTCAAATACCACTTTGCGGACTGAAGCGTTGCTGTCTACTAAATATCTAAAAGCCGTCTGCAGCTTGGTATTATCGATTGTATATTTTTTTGTTCCTGCGCCTAAACGCGACCGGCTGTCAGTAGCTTGGGCCGTATTCACGTTTAACAGATATCCACTAACTCCGAACTGAGCATTACTCATGACGGTCAGATAATCCGGTTGGACCCCGTTTGGCGTTGTAGACTGACCACCCATTAAGTTTTGTACCGATAAATTATTAAAGCTTTTTATCATGTTGCCCAGATTATCATATAAAGGTGCCGCACCTGTCAGATAGGACAATGTTACGACCTGCCCGGCTGTTACAGCAGAGCTCAGTTTCAGGATGACCGTATTGCCACTAATAGTCGCGGATTGAACCCCACGGTTCACGTTATCCACATTTACGTAGAATTGATTAACCGGAACATATGACGCCGACTTCAATGTAGAATTGAACGTTATCGTTAGCGTATCTCCCGTGACCGTGGCTGAACGCACCCCCTCAACTACGGTACTGTATGTTACCGGCTGCAGGTTGATGTAACCCGCCAGGTTTCCATTTAGATCCGCGATGCCACCTGTACCCGATACATAAGATAACGTTACGTTCTGATCTTTTGTAAATGACGAAGCCAAGGTTAGGATCACTTGGTTGGATACAATTTCAACACCTGTGACATATACCGGTGCATTATTAACCAGTATCGAAAATTGGCTTTTTAACGGTGTCGGGCTGGTACGCAATGCTTCATTATACGTTAAGATCACTTTGTTGCCAGAACCCTCAACCCCTTGAAATACAGGTGCCACTGAATCATATGTGTTGCGAACAAAGTAATCGGTGAAGCCCGCGATATCAAAACCGCGGTAATCCTGCAGTGGATAAGAACCTGGTGTATAGGATACTTTGACAACATCACCGTTCGAAATCAAGCTGGACAAATACAGCGTAATGGTTGAGCCGCTATGGGATAGACTACTTATCCCCCTGGAACTTCCATTAGCCGTAACCGTGAATTGTTGATAAGCATAACTCGAAGGGCTCTTAAGTGAATCACTAAAATACAACGTGACCGTGTTGCTAGTTGCATACCCGTCTTTTGGCTTCGGCATAACCGAGTCAATCCCGTTAGTAACTACTTTTCCGGTGAAGGCAGCCGCAGCATTTCCGGCCACATCCCGAATCCCCGAAGTGCTACCCGTATAACTGATTTTCACATCCTGCCCGACAGCTACACCAGTCTCTAGGTTTACATATACAGCATCCCCGGATACGGTAACATAACTAATCCGACGTGTTTCTCCATTCACTGTCACTGTGAAATAGGAAGTGGGCAAATTTGAAGTGGACAGCAATGGCTCATTGTACAATAACCGAATAGCTGTGTTGCTATACATCGTTGCGCTTTGGAGTACGGGTGCAGTTTTATCAGGAGCAGCAGTTTGGAAGCTCCAACGATTACTTCCACTTATTCCTGCATAATAAATTAATGTATTCTGAGCATCGTAAATCCCGTTCCCCGCAATTTCAATATAATAACTAGTACCCGCCTCCAGCGTTGAACTTGTTGGATAGATCGTCACAAGATTGGAACTCGCCGACACCGTAATAGGTACGATTGCATTGTTGCTAGATTTTTTAAGCGTAATTCCCCCATTTGCAACACCAGGATTCAATCTAATATTTCGGTTAAACGTAATCGTTGGTTTGGTGTTAATGCTGACATTCGTACTCCCATTGCTCGGACTAAAGGATGCAGATAGTGCCGTCGTTGAAGATTTGGCTGTCGTAAAAGACCAGCTATAGGCTGCCGTAGTTTCACCGCTTCCTTCGATAGTAAAAGCATCCTCAGGCAAAGAAACGGTGTACACTGTGTTATATTGCAATAAAGTTGGTGGCGTCAATATAATAGAATCTCTATAAGTAGATTCCGTAACGGTAATTTCTTTTTTATCTGTCACCCCGCCCAAACTTGTAGATATCGTATACATCTGCGTTCCGTTCGTCTTGATTCTCGCCCCAGGAACGCTGATCTGCAGTTTGGTATCGACTGGAACATTCGTAGAACCGTTCGCGGGAACCACAGTAGGTAATGGTGCAGTGGCACTTGCCGCGCTCGCAACGTCCTCTCCCCATACTCCTATGAACATATTAAATATCATCGCAATAACAATCCATAACGAGAGTTTCTTTTTCATTTCCTTTCCCCTTCCCCGGTTGCAATCATATATGTAAAGTAAAAAATGATACGAGTTCAAGACATACCTATAATTAATAACGGCAAAAGGTAGCAGCGAGTTTAGAATTCAGGGAATAAAAAAGGATACTCGCTCAAATAGATGAGTATCCTTGTCTTAAGCAATATACAATTACAGCCCTGCTTGTGCCTTTAACAACTCGGCCTTGTCCACTCTTTCCCAGGGCAGATCGATGTCCGTACGGCCAAAATGACCATAAGCAGCAGTTTGACGATAAATCGGGCGACGCAGATCCAGCATACGAATGATTCCCGCTGGGCGCAGGTCGAAGTTCTCCCGCACGAGCTCCACCAGCTTCTCTTCCGGTACTTTACCAGTTCCATACGTATCGACGTTGATGGAGACCGGGTTGGCAACGCCAATCGCATATGCCAATTGGATTTCCACTTTATCAGCCAGCCCTGCAGCAACCAGGTTTTTCGCTACGTAACGAGCGGCATACGCTGCAGATCGGTCTACCTTTGTCGGGTCTTTCCCCGAGAAAGCCCCGCCGCCATGACGAGCATAACCGCCATACGTATCTACAATGATTTTGCGTCCCGTTAGGCCGGCATCCCCTTGAGGTCCGCCAATAACAAAACGCCCTGTCGGGTTAATAAAATATTTCGTATCCCCGTCCAGCAGCTCCGCGGGAACGACAGGGAGGATAACATGCTGCTTAATATCTCTTTGAATTTGATCCAAAGTAATTTCCTCAGCATGCTGCGTAGATACGACAATCGTGTCTACACGTTTCGGCTTGCCGTCAATATATTCAATCGTCACCTGGGTTTTACCGTCGGGACGAAGATAATCTAGCGTTCCGTCTTTACGCACTTCGGAAAGGCGGCGTGCAATCCGATGCGAAAGGGCTATCGGTAACGGCATTAACTCCGGTGTTTCGTTTGTAGCAAACCCGAACATTAAGCCCTGGTCGCCAGCCCCGATATTTTCTGTCTCTTTATCGACCTGTGCCTGATCGCGACTTTCCAGAGCGGCGTTTACGCCTTGCGCGATATCCGCCGACTGTTCATTCAGCGATGTCAGAACGGCGCAGGTACTGTAGTCAAAACCATATTTAGCACGCGTATAGCCGATTTCCTTAACCGTCTTACGAACGATCGCTGGAATATCGACATACTCGGATTTCGTACTGATCTCCCCGATTACCAGCACCAACCCAGTGGCTACAGACACTTCGCAGGCTACCCGAGCATAAGGGTCATTTGCCAAAAAAGCATCAAGTACCGCATCGGAAATTTGGTCGCAAATTTTATCCGGGTGCCCTTCAGTGACAGACTCGGAAGTAAATAGGTGTCGCCCTTGTACGGACATAGTTTCAACCTCCCTTGGATAGTATGGCTATAGCCTGTCTATCCAATACAATATACTGCCCAATCAAAAAATGAACCTTTCCCAAATCGGAAAAGGTTGGATTAACATCCTCAAAGGAAATAGTATCGCATTTGCCAAGTCATGTCAAAATAATTCATGACTTTTGTGGAATAATTTATAGGATGAAGTTCTGTTCGGCATGCGCGATGAGGCGTTTCGTAATTTCCCCGCCGACAGAGCCGTTTTCGCGGGAAGTCAGATGTCCCCAGCCTCCACTATAGGTTTGCCCGCTGCCAATGGCCCCCAGTTCACCGGCAAATTCCGTATCCGCTCCAGCTCCTGTCGCGCCATACCCTACAGGCAAACCAAACTCAGCAGCAATTTCATATTTCCATTGCTGCAGTACTTGACGACTTTCCGGTACGATTTTCCGATTGCCTCTTGCCATAATCCAGACACCTCCTGAGAAATTGGTTTCAGGAGTAGCATAGCCTCACTTTACCTTCATTACGCTCAGGAAGTATTGTCTGTGCTGCCCATTCCTTCCAAGCAACCGCGCGTCCGGGCATTCTCGGGCTATTTAATTTGGTATCCGCCCCGTACCATGACCGTTAGGTTGTGGGTATCGCCTTCTTGAACTTGAATCCCCCGGCCTTCTCTTGGGAAAGATAACAGGTGATTATTCGTAACTGTGCCGCCATTCGGAATATCCTTACCGTCGGTAAGATCCGCAACCCCGTTGGCATCCGCGCTATAAACGACTGCTTTGCCGGCGCGAACAATAAACTCCGCCCCTGCAGAAGCAATGAGGATCTTGCCTGGTTTGACTTCCACGATTTTTATCTCATCACTGCTAGAACTGCTCCCAGTATCTCCAGTGGAAGGCGCGCTTGGTGAACTGGAGACTCCACCACCAAGAGCTTGCTGAATCGCTTGATCAACGTAGCTCTTCGTAACCACAGGGTCATCTGCGGTTCCTGGCGTCGTCCCTGCCCCTTCCGCTTGCATATTCAGCAGCGATCCTGCCCAAACACTGCCGCCAATCAATACCACGGCCGTTGCGATTTTCCAACCCGTCTTCATCATGTTCCTCCTCTATGACTCTGTTATTGTCTATGATAGAGGTTTTGGTAGAAAGGAACAAGCCCAAATCCGGAGGGATTTGGGCTTATACTGTTCACTTATTCTAAAGATGTTGTTGTATAGTAGAAGCTTT
This sequence comes from Paenibacillus sp. J14, assembly GCF_000518465.1. Taxonomy (NCBI): domain Bacteria; kingdom Bacillati; phylum Bacillota; class Bacilli; order Caryophanales; family Paenibacillaceae; genus Paenibacillus; species Paenibacillus sp. J14. Next base: position 70,290 of record NZ_JADQ01000011.1, read on the forward strand.
GGCTACCTAACTTCACTTTATGACCCTCAAACAGATCATAAACATTAAGCTGGAACGAACCTGATCTTCTATTCTCAAAAATGCTATCAGTAAAACTGAAGCTTGCACTTCCTCCATTAGTCACTCTAAGATCAGTTTCAGGCGCAAACTCCTTCTCAAACGTGTGACCACTACTATCGACAACTTCAAATAGATACTTATGACCGAACTCACCAATCGCATAATCCATGTTCCGTGTTTGATTATAATCAAATGTTAGCTGAACAGAGGAAGAACCTGATAGTGCAGCTCGAGCATTTTTCACCGTTAACTTATATGGGAACAAATCTAGGCTCTCTAAAGTTTTAGATACACTTGGAGAAATAGCCCCGCCTAATTCAAATGCAGCAGCATTCACATAGCCGTTGGGTTCTCCTTTAATCGGAGTCAGTTTATTATCAGTTATTCCTTCTCCCACAATAAGTTTTATGTCACTTGTTGAAATCGACTTTGGTATTTTAGCCCAGAGCGCAACAATACTCTTCTGGTCAGGCGCTGCTGAAGTATCAATTTGACTAGCACTCGCTTTATAGCTGTGTCCGTTCGAACTTTGATAAGCACCTATGAATTGAGAAAGATCAATTTGATGATCTTCAGTGTTTGTGACTTCTAATTCGGTATAAATCAAATCAGAAGAAGCACTACTATAAACCAATGACCGCAACACTTTTACTTCCTCTTGTCTACCCATAGTTTCAATAGAATAAGTTTCACCTTTAGCAACAGATTTGAGTTCAGGAATTGCTCCTGCATGTCCAAATTGAACCCAATTCGTCGTGGCGGTTTCCCCTAATTTTTCCAATATTGAAATTTGAAGTTGACTAAAATCTAAATAACTTGGGACTTTTGATACTACATATAAATCTGTAGACATACCTGCACCTAGTAAACCAACACTTTGGCTAGAGATTAATTTAGTTTCATTGGTCATCTTTGCTGAGTCCACTTTCAATTCCCCTGCTAATCCCGGCAAAAGAATGGTCTTATAGCCTGTATTTCTAATTGTAACCTTTGCCGAAACGATATCCCCATCGCTCCAAGGTAATCTTTGAATTGAGGATAAAGTAACCCCTAATATACCATTATTTGTTTGAACAAATTGCGTTTGACCAATCATATTCTGACTTGGTTGAACTTCAGGAACCAAAAAGATTCCAACAGGATAAGTGAAGGTATCCTTTGAATCGGCTACCGCAGGTAGACTCATAAACAATTGTGGTTTTGTTGCGTTAACATTTGCTGGTATATTCACATTAAGATTTATTACTCGCTCTTCAAGTGGTTGCAAAGATAAGTTGTCTGTAACCTGTGTTGTAATAGGCAACCGATACCCTTCCGATGTTTGTAACTCAAACTGATACTTAGGCAATGTAATTGTTGAGCCACTAGTATTTCTAATATTTAATCGAATAGATAGGTCGTGTTCATCAAAACTTTCTAACATCGAAGCACTGGTCAGTTTTACTGCAATCTTACCACTTCCAAGAGGAATGAATTTCTCGACATTCGATTCAGTTGCGAGTGATTTATTGGTAGCACTCGGCAATTGCATAGTTGCAATAGGCAAACTCAATTTTGATGTCTCATCATCTTGAATAATTTGCAACTCCATATTGGTTAATTTTATACTTTTGGGTATTGAACTCATCAAGTTTAATGTTTTACTATCTTGTGGTTGTATTTTGAAATCGGTACTTGCCGGATCAACTGACATTGGATAGCTTGCACCGTTTGAAGTCTTAATTACAAATTTTACTTTAGGATCTTCAAATATATTATTTCCAATGTTCTGCAAATCAAGCCCTAAACTTACAAAATTATAGTCTCCTGAAGCGTAGGTAGCTACTTGACTTATTTTGACTTTGACAGGTGTGTCAAAGATACGCAATGTTTTAGATTGATCTGCAGGTGTGGATGTTAAATAAGTCGCAGGAATCTTAAACTGCCCTTTCAGGCTTTCATAATTGGATTGGCTAAAATCCCATTTAATCACTTGAAATACAAGATCGCTAATTTTAGTGTTTTTGCCTATTTTTGAAACATAGGTGAGAGTAGTGGAAGAACCAGCGGATAATTTCTTTTTCTCTTTGTCTTTGGTAATCAAGGAAGTACTATAAGTGGTGCCACTTATTGTTTTCACTTTAGACCAATAATCCAACAAATCTAGTGTCTTATTATCACCATTTTGGATTGTTAACGTGTAAGTAAGTACATTTTCTTCGTCAAGATTCAGAATATTAACATCAGTCAAGCGCACTGTACTTTTGGTCGTGATCTTAATAGGATTTAAATTTGCTAAAGAATGTACAACCGACTTTGTTTGCTGATTTGTTGTTTTCGTGGTTTTTGCTTTATTTTCGGCTGCCATGACACCATTAGCACCACCACTAACCAGCAATGTTACACTAATCACAACTGCTGCTGTGAATGAGATTTTTCTCAACTCATTTCCTCCCATACAAGTTTGTTCTATAGCTTATAACGTTCTTGAAAGGAAAATGTTTCGTATTATCATTATTTTTCTTAACTACGAAAGCAAAAAAAGCCAGCATGGATAAATCCATGCTGGCTAATTCTTAATTCGAGAATGTTATTAACGCAAACGGTTAACAACACCGCTAAGCGTGAAGGAATCAACAGCATTTGTGCTTGCATCCGTTACTGCTTTAGCATCTCCATTGCTGGACAGCAATTCGATAGATACTACTGCATCGTTGGCCAATGCATTTTCAGTTACGAACGTTACGACCAGTTCGTCTGGATTTGTGCCAACAGCATAGGCAGTGGATACAAGGTCAGTACCTGTTACAGATACTTTAACTACACCAGTACCAGGAACAACATTGATAGCTTCATCAAATTTCACAGTTGCAGTGTATTCTTCACCAGTAGCAACGGTAGTAGGACCGCTCAATACAAACGGCTTACTATCCGAAGGTTTAACAACAGAAGGTTTAATCTTGTCATTAACCGTAATCGGAGCAGCAATAGCTACCACGTTGTTAAACGCATCCTTAGTATTTGCGATAGTTCCTTTCGCTACAAGCTTAACATCGGCTTTAGCAGCAATTTTCTCACCATCAACCAATGTGAAGTTGGCGATAGTATTACCACCATCGTAGCTATAGCCAGTCAGTTTCAAGCCATAGGTATCACTAGTTACTGTAGCGCTTTGGAGTTGGAACTCATTAGCATCTACGTTAATCAATTTACCTGCAAATTTTACAGTGATCTTGTCTTTTGCAGTTGCATTAACTTCGCTCACTGTGATATTAGCATAGTCAGTGCCAATTGCAGGAGAGATGCTACCAGAATCTTTATAGGCAAAGTTACCATCTTGGTCAGCAATCAAGGATACTTTCAACTGTACTGTATTGTAGTTGGAAGTTCTATTGATAGCTTTGTCTGTGTAAGGAACAATAATCTTAGCAACTTCAGGTGTAACCAATTCTACAGATGCATCCGAAGGAAGCGCTTCGAAGTCAGCACCTGTACCCCAATCGATGATGTACTTAGCAATCTCGGTTGCACTACCAACACCGGATGTTGCAACTGGTTTGCTGAACATTACATAGAAGTAAACATCACGTTTAGTAGTAGTAGTGTTTTGCTCTTCAACCCAGAATCTAGTTACAGTCAACGCGGAAGTGTCGCCAACTTCAAATGTTTTCGAAACAGGCAGAATTGTGTTTGGTACATATGCGTTGTCTTGAACACCAGAAACTTCCAAAGTATAAGTTCCTTTATCCAACTTGCCACTCAACTCAATTGTTGCTTCATCCTTGTCAGAGTTGAAAGTAATAGCTTTAACTGGGTGTCCGCTTGCATCCAAACCTTTGCCAACAACTACTTTACCGTCTTTGTCCTTAACGGTATAGTTAGCTTGTTTAGCGCCTGTAGTGTTAGTGTCGCCATCATAAACTGGTTCACTGTATTTTACTTTCAATACATGGTTACCAGCCGAGTTCACTTCAACACTCACGCCAGTAACTTCAGGGCGAGCGGTGTCAAGTTCAGGAGTGATTTTCACTTCTCTGTTTGCACTGTTGCCGCTGTAGTCAGTTACACCTTCGATGACGATAGTATTTTCACCTACGCTAAGCGCATTTGCTTTAGTGAATTTAACCGTCACCTTGTTACTAGCTTTATCCAAGGTAACATCGCCAGTTTTGGAAGAAATACCGTTATAGATTTTGCTTACGGATTTCACCGGCTCGTCAAATTCAATTGTAACTTTAGTGAGATCAGAAGACTCAGCCTTAACTACAGCAGGAGCTTCTTTATCTTCCGCTACCGAGAAAGAAGTTTCTACAGGAACTACTTTCAAACCGGAGAAATCTTGAACATTGCTAACAGTCAGTTTATGGTCGCCTACTTCAGTGTCAGTTGTAATAATTACACTGTTAGGGAACGCATATTCAACATAACCAGCAATGGATTTTCCGTCAATTTTGTAGTTCGAGCTAGCACTTGCAGTTGCACGATCGATTGGCTCGGAGAATACAACTTTAATTGCTTTCGTACCAAGACCTACAACTTCTTTAACAGCAGGAGTCGTAACGTCAACTGGAGTGAATTTAACTTCTTGTTTCAGAGTTCTAGTCTTATCGGAGCTCTTCACACCGTCAACAGTGATTTTGGTTTCTGTTTGGTTAACCAATTGGTTACCACCGTTAGCGGAGTAGTATTCACCTTCAAGCGTCAGAACAACACTGCGAGCATCAGAGGACAATTCAGCGCTCTTGATTTCTCTGTTCAGCTTGTAGTTAGAAATTGCTTCTGCACTAGCCTTATCCACTTCACCGTCAAACTTAACAGTGATTTGTTTCAGGTTGTCTGCAGACACACTTTCTACTTTCGTAGCTGCGGTTACAACATAAGTAACTTTAGCAGTGATTTCTTTGCCGTCAGCAGTTTTGAAAGTAACTTCAGTTTCTTTGTTAGCTTCCAATTCTTTTTCCAACGTTACTTTCACTACTTCGCCATTGGAGAGCGTGAACTCAACGTTCTTGCTGTCCAATACTTTGTAGGATTTAACAGTTGGAACTTGAGCAGCTTCGTAGATAGCGTATGCTGCTACAACTGCTTGAGAGCGAGTTGCTTGAGCTTGGTAGTTGATGCCGTCAGCCAGGTAACCAGCGTTAACAGCTGCTGCTACATAACCTTTAGCCCATTCGGACGCAGTGTTGTTAGCGTCAGCAGGAACTTCCAGTTTCAGAGCAGTTACCAGAACTTTAGCCAGTTCTTGTACAGTTACTGCGCCGTTCGGATCGAACAGTTTTTTAACTGCGTCTTTACCATTGAGGATGCCAGCTTGTGTAGCAGCTTCAATGTAAGGACGGCCCCAGTGGTTCGCATAGTTCTTATCGTTGTAAGAAGTAGCGTCAACTGGTTCCAGGCTCAGGGAGTTAACGATGATTTTCGCGAGTTCAGCGCGAGTCAGCGTTCTTTCCAAGTGGGACAGGCCGTCTGGGAAGCCAGATACGATACCTGCTTCTTTCAGAGCGTTAAATTGTTGCTCTGGAGTCAGTTTGGCATCAGCACCGAATGCTACGGAAGCAAACATGGAGAATGCCATTGCTGTAGACAAAGCTACGGACAAAATTTTCTTCATAACCTTTTTTTCTCCTCCTTGATTAACTATCACATGAGAGTTTTCTTTAAATGAATAGCTCGTGTTACTCATTAGCCATTGCACCCCCTTTCCAGAGCTTGAGCAGGTTTCCTATAAATTAGGTCTGCAGCAGAACTGCAGAAACTTGTAAACGAGAATGAATAGAATGTAGAAATAGACTAGTTTCCTAATCCTACCTAAACATTATACAATGGGTCCCCAGAGCCGTAAAGCTAATTTTTCTAATAGATAGACAAGTTTCCCTATGAGGGAGACCTTGCCATGTCTAAAACAGTCGCCATTGCCAATGCTCTACATCTTAAACGCAGCAGGTTTCAAAAAGTTGCGGGGGATTTAAAAAAAATTGCGAGATTGTAACTTTTTCTAAGATTCCCCTGTGTTACGCCTTTTTTACTCCCTTACCGCCTGACGGAAATTAGTATAACATGCCGAAATATGTCAGTCATTAAGCAACTTTTCCCATTTTCGCGCTATCTCCATTGTATGTGAGCGCACGACAAATAAGACGTCCAATTTTGGACGCCTTATGGGCATATCTCGTACCCAATTGGCCACAAGTTACCTTACTCTCATGGCCAATTGAATAATACGAGCCCGCATTTGCGGATCGGTATTCAGTTTCTCATACATCTCGTCGATGGCTTTTTTGTTATCTTTGTATGTCTTCTCATGCTTCATCGTGTTATGAGACCATTCAATCAGTTCGTTTTCGGCTGCACGCAGCTCGGTGAATGCGTCATGGAAGCCCGTCTCAATCACAAGACTCTCCATAACTTCCTGGGTTACTTCTTGAAGCTTAGCCGTTTCTTCAATGCGCTTCTCCAATACTTTGGATCTATCCTCAAATTTGCGCTTAGCTTTGGAATAACCCAACTGCGGTTTCGATAGGATCGGTTTCATCTGTTCAAGTTCACCCTTTTGCATATTGTCTATTACTCTGCTTATTTTAACGTAAAGCTCTGGAAAACACAAAAAGATGTAATTGGAAATAAAGAGACGGCCATGGTTAACCTTGGCCGCCTCCAGTCATTGAACGCCTATTAGCTTAGGTTTTTAGGGAAGATAGACGAGCTTTTCTTCAGAAGTTCAACCGCAACTTTCCCTGCCTCAGCTCTCGTCATGTTGTTTTTCGGATTGAAATTGACGGATGCTTTCTTGCTGCCTGCCGTCGTAACACTTTGTCCATCCATGATTTTCGCTTTGTAAACAGCTTGCACGGCTGGACGTGCATAAGGATCAATTCTTCCCGAATCCAGGAATTGCTTAGCCAACGTTGCATTCAACTTACTATCATTAGCCGGAAGCTTCAGTTTGAGTGCACGAGCAATCATCATGGCTGCCTGTTCTCTGGTGATCGGCTCCTCAACCCCAAAGTATCCTTCAGTAATACCTGTAATGATCCCTGCACGGGAGGCCGTTTCAATATACTTGAACTCCCAGGTATCTGTTTTGGCATTTGGTACAACGTCAAAATAAGTTTGAACTTTATTGTCATAATTCAATGGGATATTAAGGCCTTTGACCAGCAATGTAGCAAATTCCCCGCGAGTCGTCAGATCGTCGGCTCCGAACGTATTCGGCTGCAGATTTGCCATAATTCCCTTCGAATACAGAGCATTCAGCATATTCCGTGCCCATGGATGGTTCGTGATATCGCTGAATCCACGGCTTTGCTTCATGACAACATAGTAGCCAAAATCATCAAAAGGCACGGTAATGGTATTGTTCTTCGTATCGACAGTCCCGCCGATATTCTCCCATTCCGAATTTTCGGTGAATCGGAATACCGTTACCGTAGTTCCTGCCTCATCCACGACGCTCTTGTTGAAGGCTAGCTTCAACGTGCCGCGTTGGGAAGGTACAAGCTTTCTTTCTGGTTCTCGTAGCAAGAGATCCCGGAAGTTTTGGGAATCGGAGTACTGCGGCAAAATCGAATATGGCGGCAAACCATTTGTCGCCGGCTTATACGAATCTCCGCTTCCATACTCGCCGTAACCCCCGTTAATCCAGTAAACATCAGAAACTCTAGTGAAATTGCTTGTTTTGGCCGTTGAGTTGAACAACTCAGACAAGTCCTCTGGCAAAGTCAAGGTTGCTAAGCCATTTGGTGTTCTTTCGTCCTTATCAATGTTAAAGAAGTTTCCGTAATCGTTCCGGCGCTCCAAGATCCCGTTCTTAGGATCTGCAATCCCAAATAACAACTTATTGTCCGGATAAAATTTAGTTACGCCACCCTCAGGTACATTTGCTGTTTTTAATACGGTACCTTTAGGGAAAGTTAACTCCAACGCTTTATTAAACGCCGAATACTTCGTGGCCGGTTTCTCCGTCATATACTGCGAATCCACAGCAACAGCACTCGTATAATAAACCTCTATAGTGTCATTAAGCGTTTCGGTTCCACGTATAATTTGAATTTTGATCTTGGTCGTCTTATCCGGTTTGAGCCCTACAAAATCATAGATAAATCTTGCCGGTGCATTTTCAGGCAGGTCCGTACGACGAATGGCTTCCCCTTTATCAATAATGACTCGGGTTGCACCTTCAGCCTCAATATCGAACCGAACAAAGTTCTTGTTAACGATGATCTGATCGCCTACCGTCGGAACCGGAGATAGAATCCGATATGGTGCCAATACGCGAGAAATCTCCAGTCTTTGCAAAGTCCGGGCTCCCGTAGAATTGATAAGCTCCAGATTATATACCTGACTTCCTAACGAATCCAGTGCAATATCCTTAATTCTCAATACAAACTTGCCGTTAAATACAGCCATATCATAACCAACGTCCGGTTTACCGCTCCGAACAATGGTTCCTGTAAGAATTTGTGTGCTTGTCATCGCCGTTGAAGTCAGATCCGCAGTAGGTGCATCTGTTTGGGAATTAAAGACGCTCTCGGAGCCCCGCATTAAGTTAATAATTTTGGCTCCTGCCCCTTGAATGATCAGATCATAATTCTTGGCGCTAGTTTCATAAATCTCTCCAACCAACTTAAACTCAGGCGAGCCCGCAAGAATTTGGGTCAGCTGTGTGTTAGCTCCGCTCGTATCATTCAGATCCAGACCTGTAAACGTTACTGCTGGATCAAAAATCTTCGGACGGAAAACAGTAATGTTCGAGACATTTGTATCCAGAATGTACAGTCTCAACTCTTTAACAACCGTTCTGGAATTCCCCTTACCATCCATGGATACCCCGCTGAATTTAATACGGTTCTCACCATAATATAAGGGGCCGTTAACATCGATCGGCAGTTGAATCGAGAAAGTAGGCGCAGCCGTCGTTGGATTAAAGGCAATAGGAGGCGTCAACTTATCATTAGAAACCCCATTCACAAAAAACTGTGGATTTGACAGGTTTTCAAAGTCGCGATACTCCCCATTAATATCTACGTAAAGGTTCGCTTTACTTGAATCTACCGAAATCGTTTGACCATCGTACAAGCCTTCAACATAGATGTAGTTTTTCGTTGCATACGTAATAGTAGCAATTTTGGATGCACTGGAGGTACCAATGCTAAATTTCACTTGTTGCGTACCACTGGAAAATCCTGTGATTTGGAAAACATGCTGTGTTGCTGTCCCCGTAGTTACAGGAGTAATTGTTGGTCCAGTAGTCCCTCTTGGCAAGTAGACTGCTTTAAGATCACTGCTGTTAAACGCTTGGTCTGCCGTAACCAAAATGTAAAAATTATCTTTATCGGCTTGAGTACCATCCAAATCTGGAAGATCATTGATGTTGACTGGCGGCGTTGAACTGTCCTTCATATATTTCAATCCGGTAACACCAATCTCGCCTGGAAGGTATTTGAAGTTGATATTCAGAGATGTCGAATAAGTTCCATCATATTGCACACTAAGATTAAACTTTTGGTCTCCACTTCCAAAGGTGAATGGCACACTAACTTCAACTAATCTGTATGCACGGGATACACCGTCTGGTGCAGGAATTTCCGTTTCTGTGGCAGTAAATGCCGTGAACGGCGGATTTGTCGTGTTGAAGAAATCCGTCAGTGTCACATTGCCTTTTCCAGCACCTTGCGATGCACCAAAGGCATTACCAGTATCATTTAATAACATCGAGAACTTCAGTGTTCCAGACACAGGCAGTGCCGGTGTTGTGGCTTCTGTGATGGTTGCCACTTTATTGTTCACATCATATTCAGCACCGTTATACTGGACGGCAATCGTATCGAACGGTTTATTTTTATCAAAGTAATAAACGGAGCGCTCAATTGTAACAGAATCCGCGCCGCTTTTAACAGTAATCGTAATTTTGTTAAGGCCTGGTTTCAAATTAAGGGCCGGCGAAAAGAATTTGCCCGTTTGTGTTAATGTAGTGACTAAACCCGTGCCCCCATTCACACTAACGGTTACTTCCGTCGCGTTCTTCACTTCACCGGAGATCGAGACGTTTTCTTTATCTGCAACAACCTCCGAACCCTCGTTTAAGTAAATGGTTCCATAACTGGATCCTAACAATTTCAAATCTTGTACGTATGGAACTTGATCAAATAAAGCATAGAATGTCGATTCACGAGTTATCCCATTCTGGGAACCCGATAACGTAATTCGGTTAAACCCTGGGAATAACGGCAAGTTGGTAACTTTGAACTTATCCTGGAAAGATGACGAGGTATCCCTAGAGATATTCCCATTTTTAAATTGAGAACTATCTGTCTCCCAGACCCCCTCACCCGTAGCCTGATTTGTAACTTTAAAGGTCAAACGTTCAACTTTAACCTTTAGGGAGTCCTCAGTAACCTGAGAATAAGTACCGGTAAAAGTCATCGTAGGAAGCGTTGTTGTATACATTCGGCTATCCCGAGCGACTTGGTCTGGACCGGGAGTGAGTGTTAACGTAGTCGTATTTCTCAGAGTTAAGTCATCCGGAATAAAATAGTTGCCCTGAGCAGCATTGGCCGTAGGTACGAACCCCGATGGCAACAATGTGATGATTAATGCCGTGAGCATTAACCATATAAACGGCTTCTTCAAGCGTTGCATGGATTAATCTCTCCTTTGTCATGTAGTGTGTGTTGATTGTCCCCGTCAAAGTTCTGCAGGGACTGCCCAAAAGCGTCACTTACATATGTTATCGGTCGAAAGTTGGAAGAATTTTAGGAAAACTTGAAAGAGAATCCAACAGAAATCCTGGGATTAAAAAAACGCCGTCTCGGCGTGGTTTGCTCCTTGATTATCCCGTTCGCTCAGTTTCCTCCTCTACAGTAATAGTCCCTCTCCTCTCACCCCACCTCGGCAGCCCCCGTCGCCAGTCTCTTCAGTGACGCTAACGCAGTGACGCTAACGGACCGTAATGACCTTATTCGCCGATTTCCCACCCATTTCCCGATCTAAGGGACACCAGAGATCTTATAGGCCTTGTTCTGACGTGAAATTGGCAAAGTAGCGCGGAATAAAGTCTCCACTGTCCGTTAGACTGCGATCAGGAGCAACAAAGCGCAAATAACGGCTCTGGAGTCCGTTAGATCAGATCAGAGGGCTAGTGACTGGAGGCGTACAGAGCGGTCGAAGGTACTTCGGGCAGGAAGAGGGTACACAGCTGGAACAAGCACAAAAAAACAACCCCTGCGGCTCATCACCGTCAAGGGTTGTCCTATCATCAAGTAAAGAAATGCATAATTGCCCTGCATTTAGGAATGCTATTATTTCGTACCGCGCTCCTCCGACACCTTCATGCGAAGGCGGGCGAGGAAGTCGAGCACGGGGCGCTTCGTTTTGCCAATTAGGCCGATGACTTCGGCACCGATTTGCAGGAAGAAGACCATGACGCAGATGACGACAAACGTCACCCAGTTCGCGTTGTACATCGCAGCCGACGACTGGATCACAGCCAGTACGCCGAAGAAAGCGGCGATGCCGTAAATGATCAGCACCGTCTGACGGTGGCTGAATCCGAGCTCACGCAGGCAATGGTGCAAGTGCCCCTTGTCCGGCGAGAAGATCGGCTTCTTCTGCATCCAGCGGCGCACGATGGCGAACATCGTATCCGAGAGCGGCACACCGATCAGGATCAGCGGCGTCAGGAACGACACGATCGCAATCTGCTTAAAGCCGAGCAACGATAACAGCGCTAAGCTAAAGCCGAGAAATAAGGCGCCCGAGTCTCCCATGAAGATTTTCGCCGGGTGGAAGTTAAAGTACAGGAATCCAATAATGCTGCCCAGCAGCAACAGGCAAAGCAACGCCACCATCACATTGCCCATCAGGAATGCCATGACGGCAATTGTCCCGATCGCAATGGCAGAGACCCCAGCAGCCAACCCGTCCAATCCGTCAATGAGGTTAATGGCATTCGTCACACCAACAATCCACAGGATGGTGAATGGAATGGCCACCCACGTCTCCACTGCAGCGTAGGTGTGAAATGGAATATTCGCAAATTCAATCCGGATATCAAATACGAACACGACCACGCAGGCCGTTGCAATTTGAATTAAAAATTTCAATTTTGCCGGCAAATCGTAGCGATCGTCCAAAGCACCCAGCAGCACGGTAATCGTTCCGCCCACCAGGAAGGCTTTGATAAAGTTCACTTCGCGTACCGTGAATACGTCAGGTAAGAATGGAAGAATCAGAAAAAACGCGATGACAAAAGATAAAAATATCCCTAAACCACCGAGTCTCGGCATGATTCGTGTATGCACTTTGCGCGCATTGGGCACATCCACGGCGCCGACTTTAACAGCGAATTTTTTTACGAGCGGCGTTAGGCCCAAAGCCAAGCCAAGTGATACGATAAACCCGATGATATAGATCATCAACATTCAATTTCGACCTCCAATTGTTCTGCACCGGAATGATTATACTCCGATTAAAGAGAAACACCAACCCCTCATTTGCGCAAAAAATCACAGTAATTCATGGAAATCGAGACTTTTAGCCCATTTTCGTAAGGTTTTCTTTCTCCCGCAGCACGCGTACGGCGAATTTCGGCAACGCCAGCATTCTGCGGAAGCGGGTAGGTTCCTTTAACAACCGGTACAGCCATTCCAACCGAAGCTTCTGGAAGGCCACAGGGGCTCTTTTGGTTCGTCCGGAAATGACGTCAAAACTGCCGCCAACGCCCATCATGACAGGGACGCGCAGGACGTCTTTGTATTTGGCGATCCAAGGCTCCTGCGTGTCTGCCCCCCGGGCAACAAACAGCAGATCAGGCACGGCTTTGACGATTTCGTTGATCACTTCCGGGTCTTGGTCCGGACCGAAGTAGCCGTCACGATATCCCGCAATCGTCGTTCCAGGATATTGCAGAGCCAATCGGCGAGCCGTTTCCTTCACGACGTCTGGCGCTGCACCGAGCAGGTACACCTTCCAACCGCGGCGCTCCCCTTGCTTCATCAATTCGTGCAGCAGATCGTACCCCGGCACGCGTTCTGTCACCGGGTCGCCGCCTTTTTGCGCAGCCCAGACCAGCCCCGTTCCGTCCGGCACAATCAGTTCGGCGGTTTTCATCATCGCTTTATATTCCGGATTCTCAATCGCCGCCATCATCATGATCGGATTGGCCGTAATCACATGGTGCGGCGTCTTGGCGGCAACCACCTCCGTCAAATAAGCGACCGTCTCCTTCATCCCCCATTTGCAGACGGGAACGCCAAAGACCGAAACCGTCGGGATACCTTCCTTGATCATCGTCATCACCTGTTCACCCATCACTTTCGTAAAAATTCAACGATCCGCCGCGCGGGCACCCGTGCCTCCCGCTTCAGTTCGGCTATTTGCGCGGCGTGGGTTTTGCGCCACGTCCCGGCTTCCTGCAGGAGGCGCTCCCCTTCCGCGGCCAAGATCCGCGGATCCAGCTCCTCCGCGGTCCCCACCGGGACGCTTCCGATGCGACCTAAGAAATGGTCGATCTTCGGGTCATACGAGACGCCGAGCAGCGGGACGTTCTGCGAGGCGGCGTAGATCAAGCTGTGCAGCCGCATGCCGATCAGCAGGCTGCACTGGCTGACCTCCCGCAGCATATCCTGCGGGTGCTCCGCCTCTGGCGCAATGCTTACGGTGCAACCGCGTTCCGCTACATTTCCCAACCGTTCCATCACAAAGCGCGAAGCTTCGTCGTCACCTGGGAAATGGAAGGGCAGAAAGCGGATATGCACCGGCTTGCGGCGGCAGAGCAGCGAGAGCCCCTCGGCCAGCTGCGCAAGATCGGTTCGCGATGGGTTCCAGAAGCGAACCGATACGCCCACGACCGGCAGCTCGGAAGCGGACTCGCCTTCCTCGCCGCGCCCTTCCGAGGAGCCATTCGCAGGCTCCCGAAGTGTCAACCCCATCACCGGGTCAGGCACCACCTGGATGGCATCTTTGCCGCGCAGCCCCATGTCCCGGAGCAAGCTGGCCGATTCCGCATCGCGTACGGAAATATAGTCGCAGCGCCGGAACACCGAAGCGATCAAAGGCCGGAACAGCTTGCGGTTCACCGGTCCGATGCCTTGAGCATACACGAAGGTCGGCTTGCCGAGCCATTGCGCCAGCTTGATGATACCCAGATAATACGGAATCGACTTAATCCCCGTCGCATCCTGCAGCAAGCTGCCGCCCCCGCTGATCAATCCGTCGCTGCTCTTTATAGCCTTCCTTACCTCGCCGAGTTTCATCCGGTGCACAGCGTCCACCCCATATGTGCGGCTTGTCCATTCCGGATCGATGGACAGCACAACGGGCTTGATGTCCACGCCCGAGGTAAGGCCTTCTTCTTCCAACGCGGTCAGAATCGATTGAAGCACCGCTTCGTCCCCGCTGTTGCGAAATCCGTAATACCCTGATAGAACTATGGTTTTAGTAGCCGTGGCGACCATTTATCCCAGCACCTTTCAATGATTTGCCAAACGAGAACGGCAATCAAACCAATCACAAGACCAAGTCCGAGACCCAGAACATCGCGGATCAACGAAAGTACGGCCGGCGTGTGAATATGTGCGAACGTGTCAACCATCGACAACTGGCCCATCACCGCGATAATCATCGCGAACATCGCCCAGCGATAGCGGAATGCGGCAAACAGGCCAACGATAAAGAGCGGATGCGCCAGCAAAAATTCTTTGTTCCGCGGCCGAACACCAAAGGTATTCTCCAGGAAAGAACGGAAGGCCGCTTCACCCGGCAGCAATGTTCCCGCATTTCCGGTGCGGGACAGGTAGTACAGTGCCACCACGCCAAGTACAGCAGCAACGACAACCCATAGCACCGTAATCCGCATGCTAAGCCATTTGCGCAATTCCTCCCAAACCGAGTTGCCCCGGTATAAGAAGACATACACGGCGATCAGCAGAATCGGCGCCAAATGCAGCAGGCTGACGCCGCGGAATTGATTCAGCACCAGGCTGTACGTAATGTTGTTCAGAAGCGCGATCACAAACGGTACTGCAAATAGAGACAACAACGCGGTTTTGACATACAACACAATCGTATGCGTCAGCCGCCGTCCACCCGAGAGATTCGGATGCTTCTCCTGAAGCTCCTGCACCTTGCGAATCGCCAGCACCATTGCAATCGTCGGCGCACTGATGGCGACGAACAAGGCTAGTGCCTGTTCGAGCAATACCGGCTTCAGCACGTACAATCCAGCCGACCCCACCAGGCCGATCACAAAAGCAGCCAGCGCAAGCGACGGCAGGAAGCAGGATATCAGCAATGCGACAAACGCCACGCCTCCAAGGACAACCAGTGCTTTCAGATATCTTTGCCAGCTGGCATCGTGAATCGTGAAGGCTTCGGCTTGTCCCAGCTCAAATCCGTTGTTTTCGATCCGTTGCACCGCATTCCCCGGAGCTTGCAGCGCGTCGATCAGATTATCGATGGGATTCGTAATCGACGCTTTCGCCACATCTTTGGAAGCCGAAGCGTTCAGGTACACCATCCGGATGTTCCGGTCTTTGGTCGCCAGAACGAACCGGTCAGCCAGCGTCATTTTATCTTGCGAAGCCTCCGCATCCGACAAGGAATGCAGGCGCACAACGTTATAGTCAATCAGGTAAGCCAGTTTGTTGAAGCCTTTTTGCGGCGCCTTCAAATTCTCGATGGCCGCGATGCCGATGTTATATTTTTTCAGCAAATCCGCAAAACCTTGAAGACTATGCTTCGCTTCATCCTCGCTAAAGCCTTTCACCGCTTCGCCGTCGAACAGAATGCGATTTACCCCGTTTTCAGCGAAAAAGGCCAGCAGTTGATCCATCTCTTCCTGATCATAAGGGATATTGTCCGAAAGCCGCGGCAAAATCGTAAAGCCTTTCTCCCGCAGCATGTTAAACGCAATCGGATCTAGCGGCATCGGCTTCATCATCGCTTCTTCCATGCCCATACCGATCGCGAGACCGCCATGATCTTGATACTGCCAGCTTGCCACCGGCACGTCCAGCTTGCGGAATGCCGCTTCGATCATCGGCTTCAACTGCGCTTCGTTCTCCGCACTTGTAAACGCCAGGTAGGTGTAATTGCCGCTATTCGTCACGACAGTACTATTCAGCTTCGCAACTTCCAACGAACTAAACACCATAATCCGGCGCGCTTTCACCAATTCATCCAGCGTGCTTTCAAACATCGCCATGGTGCCCACGCCAGCTTCCTTCAGACGGTCCAGCTGCTCGTCCATATACGCCTGCGGATTCGCCTTATACGATGCGATATCCAGCAACCCTCGATAATTAAAGACGAACTCCACTTTGTTTGCGGAGGATTCCGTTTGAACCCGCTGCGCGATCACTGGCACAGAAGCCAGGATACCGACAATCACCAAAACCCACAACAATTTTCGGGAAGCGTTATTCCACCGCTGCCAACTTCGAATCACTAAGGTACCTCCTCAAAAATGCATGAATCCACATCTGTTATTTGTTTCCCCAACCTGCTTGCCGATTATTGATCGACGCGAGCAAGAACATCTTCCTGAATCCGATTCAGACGTGCCTTGGCATCTTCCGTCGATGTACCGCAAACGCCAAAATAGAATTTAATCTTCGGTTCCGTACCCGAAGGACGCAAGCAGAACCACGAACCATCATCCAGCAAAAACTTCAATACGTTCTCCTTCGGCAAACCGTCGAGACCTTGCGAATAATCCAGTACTTCGGATACACGCACGCCCCCAATTTCCTTCGGCGGATTGCTGCGGAAGGCTTCCATCAGCGCACCGATTTGGGCCAGCCCGTCTTTGCCTTTCAATGTACGGGAAGCCAGCGTTTCGCGGTAATAACCGAACTGTTGGTACAGTTCCTCCAATACGTCAATCAAGGTCTTGCCTTGGCGTTTGTAATATGCCGCCGCTTCACAGATCAACATGGAGGCCACAACGGCATCCTTGTCGCGCGCATAGTTGCCCGCCAGATATCCATAGCTTTCCTCATAACCAAACAAATAAGTATACTCACCGGAAGCTTCAAATTCGTTCATTTTCTCCCCGATATATTTGAAGCCGGTCAGCGTGTTAAACACCGTAGCCCCATAATGACGGGCAATCGCAGCGCCAAATTCGCTGGTTACGATCGTCTTCACGACCGCGCCATTGTTCGGAAGCGTTCCTCTTTCCTTCATTTGACTTAATACATAATGAACGAGCAAGGAGCCCGATTGGTTACCGGTAAGAATTTCATATTCCCCGTCCCGCGTGCGCACAACGGCACCCATCCGGTCCGCATCAGGGTCTGTACCGATCAAGATATCCGCGCCTACTTGTTTGCCGAGGTCGATTGCCATCGTGAATGCTTCCCGTTCTTCAGGGTTCGGAGACTTCACCGTTGGAAAATCACCATCCGGCAACTCCTGTTCCTTCACAATGTGTACTTGGGTAAAACCAAGCTTCTCCAAAGCACGGCGAACCGGAAGGTTCCCTGTTCCATGCAGCGGCGTATAGACCACCACCAGATCTTTCGCTGCTCCGGAAGCCATGAGCTCGCGATTAACACTGGTGTTCGCTACCGTATCCGCAAAGGCTTCATCCTCATCGGCACCCAGCCATACGAGCAATCCCTTCGCTTCCGCCTCTTCGCGGCTTAACCGTTTGACTTGGGCGAAAGAAGCCACTTTCTGAATCCGAGCAATAACCTGCTCCGCTTCATGTGGAACGAGCTGGCCGCCTGTCGAGTTATAGACTTTATAGCCGTTGTACTCGGGCGGGTTGTGACTTGCAGTGATGACGATGCCCCCGGTCGCCTTCTGAGCGCGTACAGAGTAGGAGAGCTGCGGCGTTGGACGCAGCGACGGGAACAGCTTGGCTACGATACCGTTGCCGGCCAGTACCAAAGCCGCTTCCAGCGCAAATTCCGGCGAGAAGTGACGGCAATCATGCGCGATGACAACGGAAGGCGCCCCGGCCTGACCCGCATGCGCTTCCAGAATATATTCGGCAAACCCTTGCGAAGCACGGGCTACCGTATAACGATTCATGCGGTTACTCCCGGCGCCGATCGTACCGCGCAACCCGCCTGTCCCAAACTCCAGGTCACGATAGAAACGGTCCTCGAGTTCTGCCGGGTTATTTTCCAAATCACGTAATTCCTGTTTGGTTGCTTCATCGATTGTAGGGTCCTGCAGCCAGCTCTCCAGCTTCTCACGGACAGCATTACTGATTTCAGTCATGGATAGGTTCTCCTCCTTAAGTAATCACGATGACGCCCCATTAAGACAAGGCGAACATGATGTCTCCCTCAGCAACAACTTTATCGTCCACTTTGGCAATGGCGTGGCCTTTACCAATGGAGCCCTTCATCCGGGTCACTTCGACTTCCAAGCGCAGTGTATCTCCCGGAACGACCTGCCCGCGGAAGCGGAATCCATCGAGTCCAGCCAAGAAGCCGATCTTCCCGCGGTTCTCCTCAACGTTAAGAATCGCAACAGCCCCAACCTGGGCCAGCGCTTCCGTAATCAATACGCCCGGCATGACAGGGTATCCCGGAAAATGCCCGGTAAAGAACGGCTCATTAATCGTGACATTCTTAATCCCAACGGCACGTTTGCCTTCCTCCAGCTCAATAATACGGTCCACCAGTAAGAACGGAGGACGGTGCGGCAAGATTTCCTGAATTTGGTTCGTGTTTAACATATGTACGTCTCCTTTCGGTTTAGGGCATGAGTTTCGGATTGGGCGCATCCCAACTTGAATAAAAATGCGGGTATCCGTTCACACTGTAGATATCCTTCGCCTCTGCAGAAGCGAAGGTTAAGATAAGGGGCTTATCCGCAATTGACCCCCCGGTCGATTACGGATACAGCCCTTTTGACGGTTTTTCTCACCTAAGTCCCCCATCATTATACATTTTTCGCCTACAAAAAGAAAACTCCCGTTAGCCGAGAGTTTGTGGACATTTTTGTTATTTTCGTTCGGTTTCTTCTATTATATATATATAGAGACGATTTGAATGGCCTTATGGAGCAAAGACCAAGTCAAATACATGCTTCCAAGTTGCCCAGTTCCAAATATCGGACAATTCTTGTTTGCCAAACACAACATACCCTACGACCATACCTGCCGCCAGAGCCGCAACAAGAACGAGCAACACAAGCACGATCTTCAGGATGACGATCCAGGCCGGCCGTTTGCTCACCGGTTGACTGTCTTCACTCATGAAGCATCCCACCTATCCGCGCAAGTTGTTGGCTAGACCCATCATCGTCTCACCTGAGGTTAGCGCACGAGCTGTCAATTGGTAGGCGCGCTGTACCTGAAGCATCTCTGCCATCGCTTCCGTCAAATCTACGTTAGAGGCTTCCAGCGCCCCTTGGCGCAAGCTGGCCCGTTGCTCCTGCGGAAGGGTAAGGGTATCTACCATCGCTTCAGCAGGGTCAACCCCCGCAGCCAGAACAAAGAGGTTTCCGTCTTTCTGAACGAGGACATCCGGCTTCTCCGCCGTCAACAACGCGATTCGTCCGACTTCCGTTGTGCCTTCTCCATTGGTAGCCAGGATATTTCCTTCTGCATCAATGCTAAGCTTGGCATCGGACGGGAACGTGATCGGCTCGCCTTCGGCGTTCAAAACGACATACCCGAGTTGATTGACCAAGAAGGCCGACTCGGCATCATCTGGATCCGGTTGAATGTGAAAATCCCCACCCCGGGTATAAGCAACGATCCCTTCCGGCGACAATACGCTAAACATCGCATTGCCTTGAATGGCCAAATCCGTCATATTGCCAGTCTCTTGAATCGAACCCTGAGCATAATTGACAGTGACCTGCGACATTCTAGAGCCAAAGCCCAGAGTGAATCCGGACGGTGTAGCCCGGCCCGGCAGATTCAGATCCGAAGTCTGGTTCTGCACCCGAGTCAGCGTGTCTTCAAAGTTAGCTTCTTTTCGTTTATACCCTACTGTGTTCGTGTTAGCGATATTATCGGCCAGCAAGTCCAACCGTTGCTGAATCCCGCTCATCGATACCATCGCGCTGATGACGGTGTTATTCATGCCGCACCTCCTGTATTAAGCAAAGCAACCAGACAGGATCACTGTACTTTGCCAATTTCATTAACTGCTTTATCCAAGCTTCTATCGTAATATTGAATAATTTTTTGGTTGGATTCATAAGCGCGTTGCGCGGCCAGCAAATCCACCATAGACTGGGCAGTATCGACGTTAGATACCTCAAGATAGCCTTGGCGCACCACAGCCCCATCCGTTCCAGGCACCAGTCCGCGGACTCCCGCCGCCTCTTCATCCGCCACCCGGAAGACGCCGTTGCCTTCACGGACAAGCTGGTAAGGCTGCTCTACCACGGTAATCCCCAAAGTCCCCAAGTTCACCAGGGCACCGGTATTATCCACGGCCGTTAAATTACCCGCTTCATCGCTGGACAATGTGTTCACAGACAAGCCCGCATCTAGAATAATCGGATTGCCGTCGGTGTCCAACACCCGATAACCGGTGGATGTTCTCAGTTCTCCCGCCGCATTCACCGCGAAGCTGCCATCCCGGGTATATCGTACATTCCCCTCGTTATCTTCCACGGCGAAGAAGGCTTGCGGTTGATAAATCACTTCGCCGTCCGCAGTCACGAATTTACCGGAGGCGTCAAACGCATAAGGCTCACCCGTTTCCGGGTTCTCCAAGCCAAGCTCCGAGATTAAGGCAAAATCGGTATTCTTCCCGGTTTCCTTCAAATCTCCTTGCGTAAACGCCGGCAAGCTCTCTTCCGCAAACACCCCGGTTACCAGCTTCCCGATTTGCTTATTGTTTCCTGACTGCTTGTCCCCCATCAAGGAAATCAACATTTCGGGAAAAGAGCGCGCTACGGTGTTCACCGATTTGTAGCCCGGTGTGTTGAGATTGGCAATATTCTGCGTAACTGTATCATGCCGCCGTTGTTCAGCGATCATGCCGGATGCTGCGGTATAGAGACCTCTTAGCATGACTTACCTCCAGACGCTATGTATTCGAAATGCCCTATTGTTCTGAGCAATTCATTCCTCTTTATTATATCGGACGATTAGAACTTTCTTCTTAGCACCTTGTCCAAATTATCGAGCATAATCCCCGTACCCTTAACCACACAGTGCATTGGATCTTCCGCAATCAGCACCGGTACGTGAAGCTCTTCGGCCAGCAGCTCGTCCAACCCGTTCAGCAGAGCGCCTCCCCCGGTCAAAATCACGCCGCGGTCAATGATGTCGGCGGACAATTCCGGCGGAGTGCGCTCCAGCACCGATTTAGCGGTGGTAACGATGGAGGATACCGGGTCAGCCAGCGCCTCCTGGATCTCATTCGCCGTGATCGTCACGGTCAGCGGCAATCCGGATACCATGTCCCGTCCGCGGATGTCCATCTCCGCCTGCCGTCCGTTCGGGTGCACCGTTCCGATTCCAATCTTGATATCCTCTGCCGTCCGTTCCCCGATCAACAGCTTGTACTTCGTTTTAATATATTTAATAATGGCAGCATCAAACTTGTCCCCAGCGACTTTAAGCGACGAGGCCGTGACGATGTCTCCCATGGAGAGCACCGCCACATCCGTCGTCCCGCCGCCGATATCGACAACCATGTTGCCGCTCGGTTCGAAAATATCCATGCCGGCCCCAATTGCGGCCGCTTTTGGTTCCTCTTCTAGATACACTTCTTTGGCACCGCTGTGTTCGGCGGCTTCGCGAATCGATTTCTGCTCAACCGACGTAATATTCGTTGGCGCGCAGATCAGAATTCTCGGATGGCTGTACCAACTGCGTCCACCCACCCGGTCGATAAAGTACTTCAACATCGTTTCCGTAATTTCAAAATCGGCGATAACTCCGTCCTTCAAGGGACGAATTGCAGTGATATTTCCAGGCGTACGTCCTACCATCCGCCTAGCTTCCTCACCAACGGCCAGTACTCGTTTCCCATCGCTGTCAATGGCGACGACGGAAGGTTCGTCAAGTACGACTCCCTTTCCCTTGATATGAATCAGCACATTGGCCGTGCCTAAATCAATCCCAATATCCTTGCCCATCATTCGATCCCCCAAAGCGTATTTTTGTAAATCACGGAAAGGACGTAGCGGTCCTACCTCATGTGATATGGCAGAAGTGTCCCGCTGACGAGGTGTTCTTAATCGACAAAAGTCGAAGAATATTGCGAAATTTCGGGATAAATGGATGAAAATCCACATCATCTTATACCATATTTAAAAATACCATACTTTAGGGGATTGATTCAATGATTATCGTTCGATGAGCGAACTAAATAAATTCATTACGCTTTAATTCACAGAGCTAATCACCTCGCGTTTGTTTTGGCCTTTTTTCTTATACTTGATCTTCGTTGCTTCACCGCCGCGCAAGTGTCTAATCGATTTGTGATATTCGAGAATGTGCTTCACCTGATCCGCTAAATCCGGATTAATCTCCGGCAAACGTTCGGTTAAATCCTTGTGCACCGTGCTTTTCGAAACGCCGAATTCCTTGGCGATCGTCCGAACTGTGTGCCGTGTCTCCACGATGCACCGTCCAATCTTTATCGTCCGTTCCTTGATGTAATCGTGCACGCTCCCGCCTCCCTCAACTCGAGATAGTTTGGTACATTATATGAGGGGCGGGCTTAGATATTCTTTGTTTCCAAGCGTGACAAGCCTTTGCGGGGCCTTTTATTTTACCGTTGGTTACTAAGGGAGTAGCTGCAGCTCGGTTGGACAAGTGAAGTGAAGTGCGTAAAACGGAGTAATGGAGTTACCATCTTCATGCTTCATAAAGGACTTTTTTGGCCTTATTTGGGCGTTCGAGCTTGATCTGCACGAGATAAGGACAAAATAGGCTCTTATTTGTCTCGATCCTCAGGAAAACAAGCCTTATGAGGCTTGGATCAAAAAAATAAGGCCAATATTTTCCCTTATTTACTCGGGAAGCCGGAATTTCCGGTAAATAAGGCCTTTTTGTACCCTTATTGCGAATGAGGACAAAAAAACGGAGAGCTCTTCGCTCTCCGTCAGGCCTGCTGCCGTAGTCCTCGATGTTTGGATCGGCTGGCAGTGCCTTCACATGGGATGGATGGGTTATTGCAAAACGTTAGTTTTTCGGAAGTACAGATTCCGGATTCACCAGCTCGCCATTTTCATAAATTGCAAAATGGACGTGGTTATCCAAATCCTTCTCCACTTCGTTGCGGCCAGCGCTGCCGATAATGTCGCCTTGCTTCACTTCGGCATCCTTCTTCACCTTAACTTCGCCTAAGCTTTCGTAGACCGTCTTCAAGTTATTGGCGTGCGTAATTTCCACCACATACCCGAGGAGCGGCACTTCTTCAACCCGCGTCACTTTCCCGCTCATCGCAGCCGTGACTTCGAAAGGTTTGCGGTCTTCACGCGCCAAGTCGATCCCGGTGTTTGGCGTAAACGTATCGTTGTACTGCACCAGGGCGGCTTGATGTTCTTCAGCCGTGCCGTCCTTCTCATAGAACGGCTTCACTACACTCACTTCGGCGGCATTTACTACCGGCCAAGCGAGATCCTCGGAGGAGGCGATGACTTCGGTTGCTTCTTCCTCTGTCGTTCCCTCTCCCGTTGCGGCTTCCTCTTCGCCAGACAGGTTCACGGTGTCGGTTACGCTGGCGGGGGTCGAGTCCATCGGCTTGTTGCTCGCATCCTGGTAGACCCACACTAAGGTTAGTATAATTGCCGCTGCCGCCACATACGCTGCCGGGTAAACCCATCTCTTAGACAATAATCTCTTCCACGCGGATACCGGCTTTACCGGTTCTCCCAGTCCCATTTTAGGAGATTCCTCGTGACTTGTTTTTTTCTGGTTTTCATTCATTTGCTCATCACCTCAGTAACCAGTGTTACCGGGGTGAACTCTTTTATACTTCGTCTATATACTTTTTTTCAGAAAAAAGAGAAACTTCGCCTTCCATCATCTACTTGAGAAAATGGGAGACCTGCTGAAACGAGATTCCCGTGTAGTAGTGTTTGAGGATTTGCGTGGTCGTATAACCCTCTTTCGCCATCCCGTTCGCTCCCCACTGACTCATGCCCACCCCGTGGCCGTAGCCGTAGGTGGTGATCTTCACCGTATCGCCCGTCACCGCCAGCGTAAACTGGCTGGAGCGAAGATCCAGCTTCTCCCGGACTTCCCGGCCAGTGTATACCTTGTCGCCAATGCGAATCTCTTTCACGCGATGCCCGGTCGTCCAAGAGAGAATCTTAAACAGCTTATCGGCACTTAGCTTCGATGCCGCCGCTTTCGCTTCGGTTTCTCCCTGGTCCAACGCAGCCAGCGCCGTCTGAACCGGCTCCGGCACTTTCTGGCCTAGCTTGGCGTAAAGCTGGGGGAGCGGCATTTCCACGGTTTCGCGGTTGTTCGGATTGATCGCGGCATCCCAAGGGCTTGGCACGCTGCGCAGATAAGGAATTTTCAGCGACCAATATTCCTCAGAGTTCTCTGTGTATCCGCCGCTGGAAGAGAAGAAAGAGGCCGTGATTGGCTGTCCGCGGAACGTCATCACGATTCCTGCCGTCTGCCGGACGGCTTCGCGCAGCTTCTTCAGCTCTGCACCCTTCCCCCGGTTCGGCCACTCTTCTAATTCGGAACGAGGGAGATAGACTTGATGTTCAATGGTGTCGTTAACATCCGCGGCTTTGTTCCCGGTGCCTGAGGTCTCTCCAGCCGCCAAGCGCTGGACGATAAAGGTACGCGCGGCGATGGCCTGCGCTTTAAGTGCCGCGAGCTCGAAATCCGCCGGCATCTCGGCGGCGAGGACGCCGGTGACATACTGCTCGAGCGGCACGGTCTCGACCACGCCGGTGCGCGTGAGATAGACGCGCACCGGCGGTCCGCCCGCCGCAGCCGCATCCGCAGCGTCCGGCTGCGCGGGCGGCGCCTCCGCGCGAGCCGCGTCCTCTGAGCGCGGCTCCGCGGCCGGCGGCACGGCGGCAGACGGCGTCTGCGCCGCCGCCGGGTCGTGGCGCACGGCGGGTGCCTGCGCCGTGCGCCACGCGATCAGCGCTGGCAGCAGCAGCGCCAGCGCGAGGAGCGCCGCCGCCACAGGGGCGGCGCCGGTGCCGCCGAACCATCTCCGCCCGAGGCGGGAGAGGGTTCGGCGCGGCCGCGTGCGGACGCTGACACGCACGCGGGTCTCCGGCGGCACCACTTGCAGCAGCGGTGCCGCCGGCGGCGCCCCGGGCCCTGCCGTAAATTTCGCCCTGGCCGTGCCTTCATGGACAGGCTTAGCAGTCCCCGCACTCCCGTGTTGTTCGCCTCCTCCTTTTCCACGCGCCTGACGTAACTCCGTCGCTTGTCCCGATTTCGGTTCAATCTTCATCATAGATACGGGCACGGACTTCGCCGTCGCTTTTGCCCCGTCATTCCTCAATGGCCGGCCCACGACCTGATGGTTTATGGGAAGATGCCTGCTTTCTTCTTGGCTTTGCTTAACCTCTCGGCGAGGTGCCACATTGACTTTGACTGCTTGAGATCGTTCCTGCATCGATGGATTCCCCCCGCCCTCATCATGCTGCCTTCCTAACGAGCTAGTAACCTAGCTTTCTGCCCTTATATCGTTTGTCCGCTATACTTATAGATATGAGTTTTGAGGGATTGCTAGAACAACAAAAAGACCCGATTTCTCGGGTCCCTTGCAAAAGCTTCTAGATTTTATAGAAACGATCAACCTTGGTCTTCCATCTTGTTCAGAAACGGAGCCGTCTTCTTATAGGTTTCGCCCCATTCCTTCATTTGGATAATGATCGGAATTAAGGTTTTGCCAAATTCCGTTAAGGAATACTCCACCTTTGGGGGTACCTGGTGATATACCTCGCGATGAACGACGCCATCCTCCTCCAGTTCGCGAAGCTGCAGCGTCAACATCCGTTGGGTAATCCCGGGGCAAATTCGGCGAAATTCGTTGAATCGAATCGGCCCGTTCATCAAATGATATAACAAGACCCCTTTCCATTTGCCGCCAATCACATCCAGCGTGAACTCTACCGGGCAGGCTTCATCGTTGGGACAAAAGCCATAACCGCTCTTGCGATTGCGCATTGCTGCATCCCTCCACAATAGTATACAAATGTGTACTACATAACATTAATGTGCGTACTTCCCATTTTAGTGCATTACATTTACATTAACAATAGAAAAGGAGGAGGTATACTATGGCGAATCAAACCATGAAAGCCGTTGGATTCTATAACTATTTGCCCATCGATCACCCGGAGAGCTTGTTGGATCTCGAGATGGACAGACCTGTTCCAACCGGTAGAGATTTGCTGGTCAAGGTTCATGCGATCTCCGTCAATCCTGTCGACACGAAGGTGCGAAAGCCCAAAAGTAAAGTGGAGTCTTCCCCCCGAGTAATCGGTTGGGACGTTGCAGGCATCGTTGAAGAAGTGGGGCCGGACGTGACCTTGTTTAAGCCGGGGGACGCCGTGTATTATGCCGGCAGCATCACCCGTCCTGGAGGGAACAGCGAATTCCACCTGGTTGACGAACGGATCGTTGGTCGTAAACCAACTTCGCTGGATTTCGCCGAGGCAGCCGCTCTCCCATTGACCGCAATTACCGCATGGGAAGCATTGTATGATCGCTTAGGCATCTCCAAAGACGCCAACCAGAATGCCGGAAAAACCATTCTGATCATAGGCGCTGCTGGAGGTGTAGGCTCTATCGCCACACAACTGGCCAAGCATGCCGGACTTACAGTGATCGGCACAGCTTCCCGTCCTGAATCGGTCAAATGGGTGAAAGAGCTGGGGGCGGATGATGTCATCAATCACTTTGACCCTTTTGTTCCTCAACTTCAAGCGCTGGGAGTTCAACATGTCGACTATATCTTTTGCTTGAATACCACCGAAAAACACTGGAAGAACATGGTCGATGCGATCGCTCCTCAAGGCAAAATCTGCTCGATCGTCGAAACGGATGAGCCGGTCAACATTTCCCTGTTGCAGCAGAAAAGCGTCACCTTCGTCTATGAGCTGATGTTCACTCGCCCGATGTTCCAAACGGAAGATATGATTGAGCAACATCATCTACTGAACGCTTTGTCCGATTTGATCGATCAAGGAGTGATTCGTTCGACCATTGCAGAGAAGCTATCTCCAATTAACGCGGCCAATCTCCGCAAAGCCCATGCGCTGCTCGAATCCGGAAGAACCATCGGCAAAGTAGTGCTGGAACACTTCAATTAAAGAAAAAAACCATGCCTTCGGCATGGTTTTTTCATACATCTATGAACTTCAGCTTAAGCCCAAGAGGGCTGAATTTTCAAAACGGGGATTTCCTCTTTGGCGCTAGCTGATACTTTCTCGGTTTCCGGAGCGGTCTCTTCGACCGAAATCCGCCAAATGTCCGCACCTAAGCCAGACAGCTTCTCGGCCAAATCCACGTATCCCCGGTCG
The DNA here is from genome assembly GCF_000518465.1 of Paenibacillus sp. J14. NCBI lineage: Bacteria > Bacillati > Bacillota > Bacilli > Caryophanales > Paenibacillaceae > Paenibacillus > Paenibacillus sp. J14. The sequence continues at coordinate 97,773 of NZ_JADQ01000011.1, forward strand.
ATATGATGCGTCCCGCTGACTTCCGTCGTTCCGTCCGCTACCAATCCAGCTAAGATCAGTGCCGCTCCGGCACGAAGGTCGGTGGCGCATACCTTGGCTCCGCTGAGCTTGTTGCTCCCGGAAATAATTGCACTGCGTCCTTCCACCTTAATGTCGGCATTCATTAAACGGAACTGATCGACATGCATAAAGCGGTTTTCGAATACCGTTTCGGTAATGACACTCGCTCCTTCGGTTACGAGCAGCAGGGCCATCATTTGCGCTTGCATATCTGTTGGGAAGCCCGGATACGGTAATGTTTTTACATCCACTGCTTTTAGCGGTTTGTCTGCGATCACACGTACGCCGTTCTCCTGTACTTCTACGGTGACGCCCATTTCCTCCAGCTTGGAAATCACCGGTCCCAAGTGATCCGCGATCGCCCCTTCGACAAAGACGTTCCCGCCAGTAATTGCCGCAGCGACCATAAACGTTCCTGCCTCGATCCGGTCCGGGATCACCGTATGCTCGCAACCACGCAACCGTTCGACGCCTTCAATCCGAATCATACCCGTTCCCGCTCCGCGGACAACGGCTCCCATACTGTTCAAATAATTGGCCAGATCAACGATTTCCGGCTCTTTCGCTGCATTTTCAATAATGGTTGTGCCTTCCGCCAAGGTTGCCGCCATCATAATGTTCTCCGTTGCGCCTACACTGGCAACGTCCAAATAAATCTTAGCCCCGCGGAGGCGGCCGTTCGACTTGGCTTCGATAAACCCGTGGCCGATGGTGATTTCTGCACCCATCGCTTCGAAGCCTTTCAGATGCTGGTCAATCGGTCTGGTTCCGATCGCACAGCCACCCGGGAGGGAAATCCGGGTGAATCCCATTCTTGTTAACAATGGACCCATGACAAGAAAAGACGCCCGCATCTTTCGCACCCATTCATAAGGCGCCTCGCAAGAAGTGATTTGCCGCGCATCGACGGTAATGACCTCTCGGTCATACTTAACAGCTGCTCCTAGCGACTCCAACACTTTATTAATGGTCATTACATCGTCAAGAGGGGGTGCATCGCGAATGACGCTGACTCCTTCTTCACCCAGTAAAGACGCTGCAATGATCGGTAGCACTGAATTTTTAGCACCGCTGACTTTTACGTTCCCGGCCAAAACATTGCCACCGCGGACGATAAATTTGCTCATCATGGTTCCCTCCGCGCGTTCATTTTCACTTTTTTTCCCGATTTGGAAAAAGATTTACCTGGTTCAATCCCTAAATTTCATCATATCACCGGTCATTTAAGGCACACAAGGCTCCAATCTTGTCGAAAAAGCGTGTTTTGGCACAGAAATCGCTTCTTGCCCAGATTATGGACATGCTCTCGAGTTGTAGTCCTTATTCACCATTGTTGACACAATGAAATGATGTTATTCGACAATTTCCTTCCTGATCTGTCTGTAGACGAACTCCGCAAACACTAAGCTAAACACTCATACGAATGCTTAAAGTTAAGCTCAAAACATATACTTCAGCATTTGGGTATATTGCCAATAATCCATAATAAAAGCAGCTACGAATCGGCCTAGTACAATGGCGAGCAGCAGATGCAGCAGCTTGCCTTGCGGGCTCTTGGGGTGGCGAATGAATAGATCCAGCTTCAAATTCTGCAGGGCCAGCCACGACAGCACCACGCACGCCAAGGAGACGAGGATCGCTGTCAAGCCGTTTACCCCCACTGAAGACGCTACCTGATCGACGGGATTCATAATAAATCCTCCATCACGTTTATATTTATGCAGCAAGTACCTAAACGGTTAATTCTTCCCCATTAGACGCTGTCACATTGATCATAGTTGCGTTAGGTTCGTATTTATATATCGGTTTCGATCCTGTAAAAATATAGACCTTATATATCATACTTGGCATCGCCGCAATAATCCAGCTTTTCTTTGTCATGCAAAGGCTTCCAACGGCATCTATTACCAAAATATCATTCTGACGTCATTCTGTAAGAAAAAACAGGCACCCCAAAGAGGTGCCCGTTATTTTGCAGTCTATTGCTGTTTGCGGTTGGTGACCACGTTAATCCGGGTGACCGCCCGCTGCAACGCGAGCTCTGCACGGCGATGATCGATACGATCCTGGTTGCTGCGATTCGCCAAACGGCGTTCCGCACGCTCACGTGCCGCGATGGCCCGCTCCAGATCGATCTCCTCCGGCAGCTCTGCGCTCTCGGCAAGTACGATCACCTTATCGCCCTGTACTTCGATAAATCCACCGTGTACGGCGATGTACGTCTCTTCCTTGCCGATTTTCGCAACCACCGGGGCAACTTGCAGCGGGGTCACGAGCGGGATATGGCCCTTCAAAACGCCAAACTCCCCTTCAACGCCGCGGACCGTCAAGCTGTCAACCTCTTTCGAGAACACCACATGCTCCGGCGTAACGATTTCCAATAAAAAGGTGCTCAAGTGTTATCCCTCCTGTTCGTGGGACAGTTCATTTCTGAAGCATCCGGATTCGGCTTCAAATTACAGCGTTTTGGCCTTTTCGACAGCTTCTTCAATCGTTCCTACGAACAGGAACGCTGCTTCCGGAAGATCGTCATGCTTGCCTTCCAAGATTTCTTTGAAGCTGCGGACCGTCTCGGCGATCGGCACATATTTCCCTTTAATTCCCGTAAACTGCTCAGCCACGTGGAATGGCTGCGACAGGAAGCGTTCGATTTTCCGGGCACGGGCAACGAGCGTTTTATCGTCGTCGGACAATTCATCCATACCGAGGATCGCGATAATATCCTGCAGTTCTTTATAACGAGCCAAGATTTGTTTTACGCCTTGGGCTACGGCATAGTGCTCTTCGCCTACGATTTCCGGCGTCAAAATCCGCGAGCTGGAAGCCAGCGGGTCTACGGCCGGGAAAATCCCTTTCTCGGAAATTTTCCGTTCCAGGTTCGTCGTTGCGTCCAAGTGAGCAAACGTTGTAGCTGGAGCCGGGTCGGTATAGTCGTCCGCAGGAACGTAAATCGCTTGAATCGAAGTAACGGAACCTTTCTTCGTCGAAGTGATCCGTTCTTGCAATTGACCCATTTCCGTTGCCAGCGTCGGCTGGTAACCTACTGCGGAAGGCATCCGTCCGAGCAACGCGGAAACCTCAGAACCCGCTTGCGTAAACCGGAAGATGTTGTCGATGAAGAGCAATACGTCGCGGCCTTCTTGGTCGCGGAAGTATTCTGCCATCGTCAGACCCGTCAAGGCTACGCGAAGACGTGCACCTGGCGGTTCGTTCATTTGACCGAAGACCATCGCCGTTTTCTCGATAACGCCAGATTCCGTCATTTCCATGTAAAGGTCGTTCCCTTCACGGGTACGTTCCCCTACACCGGCAAATACGGAGATCCCGCCATGTTCGTGAGCGATGTTGTGGATCAATTCCTGAATCGTAACGGTTTTACCTACGCCGGCACCACCGAACAAGCCGATTTTACCGCCTTTGGCGTAAGGCGCCAGCAGGTCGATAACCTTGATCCCGGTTTCCAGCATTTCCGCTTGCGTCGACAGATCTTCAAACTTCGGCGGTTCGCGGTGGATTGGGTATCTCAATTCGCTGTTGGTTTCACCCTTGTTATCAATCGGCTCACCCAGCACGTTAAATACGCGGCTCAATGTCGCCGAACCGACTGGAACCGAAATCGGTGCTCCTAAGTCGATTGCTTCCGTACCGCGCACAAGGCCGTCTGTCGAGGCCATCGCGATACAACGAACGAGGTTATCGCCCAGATGATTGGAAGCTTCCAGAACCAAAGCAGACTGGCCGTCTTGCTTCTCAATTTTAATTGCGTTATAGATTTCCGGGAGTTGACCGCGCTCAAATTCGATGTCAACAACCGGACCCATTACGCTGACAACGCGTCCTTTGTTCATCTTCGTTTCCCTCCTAAAATTGCTGCCCGGAACGATCAGCCTTGTGCGTTAGCTCCGGCCACGATCTCCGTAATTTCTTGCGTAATCGCCGCTTGACGAGCGCGGTTGTACGTCAGGGTAAGTTCATTAATCATCTTCGTCGCGTTTTTGGTCGCGCTGCCCATTGCAGTCATTTTCGCACCAAGCTCACTGGCTTTACCGTCAAGAAGCGCACCAAAGATCAACGTTTCGGCATATTTCGGAAGAAGTACTTCTAATACGCCCTCCGGCGAAGGTTCATACTCATAGCTGCTGACCGGGCCCTCGCTCTCCACCGAATCAAAGGGGAGAAGACGCTCCACGGTTGGCAGTTGGGTAATCGCATTGATGAACCGGTTATAGCAAACGTAAATTTCGTCGAATCGTTCGGTTTCGAAGCCTTGCACCGCTGCATAGGTCAACGACTTAATATCCGCAAATCTCGGAGAGTCCGAAAGCTCAGTTACTTCATGAACAACCGGATAATTGCGGCGTTTGAAATAGTCTCTGCCTTTGCGGCCGATGACAAACAGTTCGTATTCCGAAGTCGAGGTGTGGCGAGAACGGATCAAATCCGTCACTTTCCGCAAAATATTCGCGTTATATCCGCCAACCAAACCGCCGTCGGACGTAATCACGATATACGCGGTCCGCTTGACCGGACGCGACACGAGCATCGGGTGACTAACGCCTTGAGAGGCAGCCGCGATGCTGGATACTACCTCTTTCAGCTTCTCTGAGTATGGCCGAGCCGCTTGCGCTCTCTCCTGCGCTTTACGCAGTTTCGCCGAGGCTACCATTTCCATCGCTTTGGTGATTTGCCGGGTGTTCTGAACGCTTTTAATCTGACGCTTGATTTCGCGCATCCCTTTTGCCATGATTTCACCACCTTAAAGTTTTGGCGAAGCCAAAACTAACTTCGTAAGCATGAGCCTAACTTTGGCAGAGCCAAAGTTACTTCGTAAGCATGTGCTTAGTTTTGGCGAAGCCAAAACTAACTTCGTAAGCATGAGCCTAACTTTGGCCTGACCAAAGTATTTTTTACACATAGGCGTAAACCGGCATTGCGCTTAGCCAAGGCCGGTTTGCCGCAAGAACATTCTTATGCCGTAGTCGCGAAACCGCGTTTGAATTGCTCGATTACTTCTTTCAGCTTCGTTTCGTTCTCTGGCGTCAGATCCTTGGTGTCGCGGATCGACTGCAGAACATCGTCATGCTGATTTTGGACAAAAGACAGGAATTCCGCTTCAAAGCGGCGCACGTCAGCTAGCGGGATATCATCCAGATACCCTTTGACTGCGGTATACAAGCTGATGACTTGTAGTTCAACCGCCAACGGTTGGTTAACGCCTTGCTTCAGGATTTCCATCATACGCGAACCACGGGTCAACCGAGCTTGCGTCGATTTGTCCAGATCAGAACCGAACTGGGAGAACGCTTGAAGCTCGCGGTATTGGGCCAGGTCCAGACGCAACGTACCGGCAACCTTCTTCATTGCCTTGATTTGCGCGGAACCGCCAACCCGGGATACGGAGATACCCACGTTAACCGCTGGACGTTGACCGGAGTAGAACAGGTCGGACTCCAGGAAGATCTGACCGTCGGTAATGGAAATAACGTTTGTTGGAATGTACGCCGATACGTCGGAAGCTTGCGTTTCGATAAACGGAAGCGCCGTGATCGAACCGCCGCCAAGCTCGTCGCTCAGTTTGGCTGCACGTTCCAGCAGACGGGAGTGCAAGTAGAAGACGTCACCCGGATACGCCTCACGGCCCGGAGGACGACGGAGCAGCAAGGAAAGTTCGCGGTAAGCAGCTGCTTGTTTCGACAAATCGTCATAAATAATCAGGACATGCTCGCCTTTGTACATGAAGTACTCAGCCATAGCTACCCCAGCATAAGGAGCAATGTACAGAAGCGGTGCCGGTTCCGAAGCGGAAGCCGATACCACGATCGTGTAATCCAGTGCACCGTGGCGACGAAGTGTTTCAACTACGCTAACAACGGTCGATTGCTTCTGACCGATCGCTACGTAAATACATTTCACGCCATTGCCTTTTTGGTTGATGATCGTATCGATGGCAATCGCCGTTTTACCGGTTTGACGGTCACCGATAATAAGCTCCCGTTGACCACGACCGATCGGAACCATCGAGTCGATCGCTTTAATCCCCGTTTGCATTGGTTCATGAACCGATTTCCGGTCGATAACGCCAGGAGCGTTATTTTCGACTGGACGGAATTCCGTCGTTTCAATCGGTCCTTTCCCGTCGATCGGTTGACCCAGCGGGTTCACAACGCGGCCCAGCATCGCTTCGCCGACAGGAACCTGCATGATTTGGCCGGTCCGTTTCACTTGATCGCCTTCGCGGATTTCGCTGTAAGGGCCGAGGATAACGACACCCACATTGCTCTCTTCCAGGTTCAGAGCAAGACCAAAAATGCCATTTTCAAACTCGAGCAGCTCGTTTGCCATCGCGTTCTCAAGTCCGTGAACACGGGCGATACCGTCACCAACTTGAATAACGGTGCCGACTTCAGCTACTTCGATTTCCGATTTATATTGTTCGATCTGACTTTTAATCAGTGTACTGATCTCTTCAGGTCTGATACTCAAGTGTTTCACCCCTATCTACAGTGCTTGTCTTCGAAAAGACTTTTCAAGCCGTTCCAATTTCCCGGCCAAGCTTCCATCGTACAACGTGTCGCCAATTCGTACTTTCATTCCGCCAAGCAACGATTTGTCGATCACGTTCTCGACGCGAATCTTCTTATTTAAGAGGGCGCCGAACTCCGCAGCAACCTGCTGCTTCTCCTCTTCGCTAAGCGGGTAAGTCGTTGTCACCAACGCATTGGCAAGTCCAAGCGCTTCGCTGGAAATGCTCACGTAAGCGTCTACCAGCTCCGGCAAGAGTCCGATTCTTCCGCGTTCTACCAGAAGCTTCACCGTCGAAACTACAGGTTTGGACAGTTTGCCTTCAATCGCATTGGAGATGGCTTCCCATTTCGCCGATTCCGTAATCTTCGGTGAGGCAAGAAAATGCTCAATATCCCCTGCCTGGAAAGCTGCCGCCAGTGCTTTCAACTCTTCTTCAACTTCCAGCGTCCGGCTTTCCGCCGCAGCGATCTCATACAATGCTTTGGCATACCGTTTTGCAGCTACGGTCTCGCGGCTCATGAGCGGCCACCGACCTCTTTAAGGTACTTGTCAACCAGTTCGCCTTGAACGCTGTCTTCGCTGACTTCTTTCTCGATCAGCTTGGATGCGATCTTCACCGACACAGCGCCCACTTCGCTGCGAAGTTGTTCCACCGCGCGGTTCTTCTCGTTCTGAATGTCGCGTACCGCTTCTTCCTTCAAGCGGGCCGCCTCGTTCTTGGCTTCCTCCAGCATTTGAGCGGCTTGCTTGCTGCTCGTCTGCTTGGATTGTTCAATAATTTCATACGCCTCTTTGCGTGCTTGCTGAAGGGCAGCTTTTTGCTCCTCCACATAAGCATTTGCCTGTTCACGTGTTTGCGCCGCTTCACTCAGCTGTTGCTGAACGAGTTCACGACGCTTCTCCATCACGGAAAACAGCGGACCAAATGCGTATTTGTTCAACAAGAAGTATAAAATCCCGATCGCAATCAATGCGAGGACGGTGTTTTCCCATACGAATTCCAAACTCAAGTCACTCCTTTCCGAAGCCTATCCGCATATCGCGTATCGCCCGCCCTGGGCTAAAAAGAAGGCGAGGACGTCTGTGGCCTTCCCCGCCATTTCTTTTCTAAAAATCTTATTAAGCCTGACCAAAGAACATAAATGCCAGGACCACGCCGATGATCGGAAGTACCTCGATCAAACCTACGCCGATAAACATCGTTGTTTGCAGAGTGGACTTCGCTTCAGGTTGACGAGCGATCCCTTCAACTGTTTTGCTGATAACCATACCGTTACCCAGCGCTGCGCCAAATGCGCCCAAACCTGCTACGATAGCTGCTGCTAATAATGCCATTGCTCCCATTTTGTATATCCTCCTTAAGTAAAATCAATTTTTATAGTTCAGTCAGGTTGAAGTCGTTCTCCAATCCGTAACTTGAAACTTAGACTAGCTTATGCGGGCTTCCAACACTGCCCGGTTAATGCTCTTCGTGACTTTCCAGGTTTTGCGAGATATAAACCATCATCAAGATGACAAAGACGAAAGCCTGGATAGCACCTACGAAAATACTGAATCCATCCCATACCATCAAGAGCGGAACGGAGAAGATCGCACCAACCACGCTTGCTTTGGCCAACGTCATAATGGTGGAGATCAGTACCTCGCCTGCGAAGATATTCGCGTAAAGACGAACGCCATGCGTTACCAGCTTCGAGAGCTGCTCAATCAAGTTAATTGGTAGAAACAAAGGATAGGGCTGAACGTAATGCTTAAAATAATTTCTCGTGTTTCTCACCATCCCCAAACCGTGGGACAATGTGAAGACGAGCAAGGCCAGACCCATCGTTACGCTGAGATCAGCTGTCGGCGATTTCCACCATGCCACCTCGGCGTGAGCTTCCTCACCCGGATGCTTCTCGTGCTCTTCCGCGAGCACCTTCGTAACCGAAGTGATTTCCTGACCGAAAATTTTCGCTTTCGCCGGATCATCATACTCCGTTACGACCCCAAACAGAAGCCCTAGCATGTTGGCGACAAAGATAAACATAATCATCGTCATGGCCAGGGAGAGAAAAGGTCTTCCCTTCTTCAGATCCATGGTGCTGGAGATCAAGTTCTGAACGAACTCAGCTGCCCACTCCATGAAATTCTGAAGCTTGCCGGGATTCTCTACGGATAGATTCCGAGTCGCTAGACGCGCGATGACGAACACGATGGTGCAGGTCACCACCAGCATCAAGATGATGGACAAGTCCAAATGCAGACCGCCCAACTCTATGACCGGAGCTTCATGCATGTTTTCTCACCCCCATTCCAAGTTGAAATGCTATCAAGCTTTAAGGCTTACGAGAAAAACGAATACCTATAAAAAGAAGAAAAAATTGCGCAAAAACCAGACTGCCGGCAACCGCATACACGTTAAAATACTGCGGATATTTCATTGCGGCAAAAACCGCTAGAACCGCCAGTGCTGCACGGGTTAGAAACCCCATGTTCAACCGCTTCGAACCACCGTTAACCGCGGCATCTAGCACTTGCCGGACTTTGCGACCTAAGTAAACCGCGTTAATCCAGCTGACCGCTGAGCCGAGCGCGATGCCGAGCATAATGCTTTGATACTGCGGCAATAAAGCGCCTCCCAGAAAACACAGGGCCAAGAAACCTAGGGTTCCGGCTGTTAGAGCGCGGTTGTATTTCGAGAGCTCATCCATCTTTTCCTCCCACAACCGACTTAATTAGAGCGACAATGCCGACAATACCCGCTGCAATGCCGATCAGAACCCCAAGGCCAATGCCCAGTCCATTCTTGAACCACAGCTTATCCAACCAGGCGCCAAGGAAGTAACCTCCCACAGCGCACACGGCAAAGTTCGTTCCTAAAGCGGTTACCACAGCGACAGCCTTCCATACGCTGTTGTTGTTTTTATCAGGTTTAATCGGGTCTTTCATCTCAAATCACCCTAATAATCCCAATTTATTTTACTAATTGTGAAGAGTTATTGTCAATTGAGGTTTTTTAGTGATTTAAAGCCATGAAATGCTAAATTTGCCCTTGCAATCCTGAATAAAACGCATACAGCGTACAGTAATACTGTATACTTTTTTGGGCTCGCGATCAAAACAAATTTTCGCTAGTTTGTGAACTTTCTGTGAAATTCCTCCGGACGATCCTTTAAAAATCCAAAATGGTGACAAATCGCATTGACAATTCTTTGAGATGCTTGTCCATCACCGTACGGATTCGCTGCCCGGCTCATCGATTCGTATAGCTTTTGATCGCTAAGCAACGCCTTTGTCCGTTCATAAACCATCTCCTCATTTGTGCCGACTAACTCCAGCGTCCCCGCTTCGATCCCTTCGGGCCGCTCCGTCGTATCACGAAGCACTAGCACCGGAACACCAAAGGATGGTGCCTCTTCCTGCAAACCGCCCGAATCCGTAAGTATCAAATGCGTATGAGGGTAGAAGTTGTGCAGATCCACCACATCTAATGGATCAATAAGTTTAATACGGGGATGATCGCCCAACGTTGCATAAGCCGGCTCCCTGACCGCAGGGCTTGGGTGAACCGGGTACACGATGGCTACATCCTCAAACTCATCGGCAATTCTTCTTACGGCGCGGAAGATATTCAGATGCGGTTCGCCTTGCGACTCGCGGCGGTGCGCCGTCATGAGAATAAGCCGCTTTCCAGCGGCCCAGTCCAGCACAGAATTCGTGTAATTCGGCTGTACTGTATATTGAAACACATCCGTTACCGTGTTGCCTGTGACATATATAGCTGACTCCGGTTTATTTTCCTTACGTAAATTTCCAGCTGACCATTCCGTCGGAGCAAAATGAAGATCAGCTAAAACGCCGGTCAACTGCCGGTTCATCTCTTCTGGATAAGGGGAGAGCTTGTTCCACGTCCGCAATCCGGCCTCGACATGCCCCACCTTGATCTGTTGCAGGAAAGCAGCATAACTTGCCAAGAAAGTCGTTAACGTATCACCGTGCACAAGCACAATGTCGGGTTTGGCCTCCTTCAGGACGCCCTCCAATCCTTGCAGCACACGAATCGTAATTTCGTTCAGCGTCTGGTTGGGCTTCATGACGTCCAGATCATAGTCCGGAACGATCTTAAAGACGTCCAGCACCTGATCAAGCATTTCACGGTGCTGGGCCGTTACACACACCACCGATTCGATTTTGTCGGGATGCTTCTGCAGCTCCAGAATCAGCGGCGCCATTTTAATCGCTTCGGGTCGAACGCCGAAGATCGTCATTACTTTAATCTTGCTCACCCTACTCAATTCCTTCCATATAGAGGTAATCAAAATAAGTTGTTGTCGTTTGGTATGCGGCAGCAATGAACTGTAAAAGATACCGTTAATTTCGGGTATCTGGCGTAATTGCCTCAATTAGCTGTAAAAGCTACCGTTAATTTGGGCGTAACCCGGATTTTTCACTAAGATCGACCAAATTAAAGGTAGCATTTACTGTTATTTCGCTTCAATTCGCAAATGGATCGAAAACTAACGGTATGATTCACCGTAAAGCAGTCTCTCGTCCCTACGCCTTTCCCCTAACTTCACAAGACCTTGGAGGCTTGATTCAGGCGTTTGGCTTACTTCGTGCCGTACAACCGATCACCGGCGTCGCCCAAGCCTGGAATGATATAGCCATGCTCATTCAGATGGCTGTCCAATGCCGCAACATAAATGTCTACATCCGGGTGCACGTCGTGAACGGCTTTGACCCCTTCCGGCGCGGCAATCAGGTTCATCATTTTGATCTGCGTGCAGCCGCGATTCTTCAACGCGGTAATCGCCGCAATAGCGGATCCCCCAGTAGCCAGCATCGGGTCGATCACGATCAGCTCACGCTCCTGAACATCCGTAGGAAGCTTGATGTAATACTCAACTGGCTGCAGCGTATCCGGATCACGGAACAAGCCGACATGTCCCACCTTCGCCGCAGGAAGCAGCTTCAACACTCCGTCCAGCATGCCCAGCCCGGCGCGGAGAATCGGAATCAGCCCCAGCATCCGCCCAGAGATGACCTTCGACTCGGCCTCAGCAACCGGCGTCTGCACTTTGATTGACTCGAGCGGAATGTCCCGCGTAATTTCATAAGCCATCAACGTCGCTACTTCATCTACCAGTTCACGAAAATCCTTAGTGTTCGTGCGCATGTCGCGGATAAAAGTCAGTTTGTGTTGAATCAAAGGGTGATCACATACCACCAGTTTTCTCATATTTCGTTCTTCCCTCCGGTTTTATTGCTAAGTCTTTACTTGCTTGTTCGTTCCCATTCTTCGAACGTCCACAAATCTTGTCTATTATATCACTCCAAGATGGCATTTTCACCCTCACGCCAACTTGTCAGAAAGCCGTCATAAAAACGTCACTCATCCTTTAAAAGATCCGTCGGGGCCGAAAAACACCGCACTCTCTCGCAGATCGTCTTGACAATGTGGAAAAGCCCTCGTTATTATGGATATATTAAGTCCATAATTAACAGAGGAGAGGAACTGCCATTCAGTATTCCAAAAGTACCGATTATGCGCTGCATGCTCTCATTCACTTGGCAAGCGTGGATCGTGGCCAGAACATTGGAATCAAACCATTGTCCGCTGCGCTTGGCGTTTCGGAGAGCTATCTTTCTAAAATTATGTCCAAGTTGCGGCAAGACGGCATCGTCCGGGCTGTTCCAGGTGTAAACGGCGGCTATGAACTGGCGAAGCCTGCAGATCAAATAACGTTTCTTGAAGTAATACAGGCAATCGAAGGCCGCCAGCACCTGTTCGAATGTTCCAACATATCATCCCAACAGCATCAGTTGCTTGCTGAACAAGATCAGGAGGAACGCGGACAATCCAACCTGAATCCTAACCGGAACGTCTGTCTCGTTAAACAGGTCATGGACGGTGCTGAACGTCAGCTCAATCAATACCTACAGGAGCATACGATACAGACGGTGGTGGATGCGGCAGTCGCAGCTGGGAGGTTCCCCGTCCACAAGAAGTGATTTAACGCTTCTTGTATTTTAATTATGGATATAATAGATCCATGGAGGTGTATTAAAGTATGCTTGATGCTGTCATTATCGGCGGCGGCCCTGCCGGCCTGAGTGCCGCCCTGATGCTGGGAAGGGCCCGAAAACACGCAGTGGTCCTCGATGAAGGACGCCCCCGCAACGCGGTGACCCGTGAGGCCCACGGATTCCTGACGCGCGACGGAATTCCCCCCGGGGAACTGCGGCGGTTAGCCAAGGAACAAATCTCACGTTATCCTGGCATCACTTTTATGGAAGATATAGCCCATCTCGTTACCGGCTCGAATGGCAATTTTCAAATCACGACCTCCCGAGGCGCAACCCTTCACAGTAAGAAGTTGCTGTTTGCCGTTGGCATGAAGGATCGTCCCTTGAATATTCCGGGGCTGGCTGAGGTTTATGGAAAAAGCGCCTTCGTTTGCCCTTATTGCGACGGCTGGGAACTACGCAACGAGCCTTGGGTAATCATATCAACCGGAGCAGATGCCATGCACTTCATCCCGCTGATTTCCGGCTGGACGGATCGCTTTACCTTGTGCACGAATGGTCCCGACGGATTGACCGAAGCGGATCGCGAGGATTTACGACGCCATGGAGTCCCTCTATATGACACTCCCATCCGTTCCATTGAATCGGAAGAAGGGATCGTGCAGCAGGTTGTTCTCGAGGACGGTACAGCCATTGCATGCAGGGGGATTTTTTTTAGACCGGATCTAAAGATCGGATCGGACCTCCCTGAAGCCTTAGGATGTGAGATGACCGAAGCGGGAACGATTGTCGTCGATGAATTCGGAAGAACTACCGTGCCAGGGGTATTTAGCGCTGGAGACGCAATTACGATGCGCCATCAAGCGATTGCAGCAGCTTCTTCTGGAGCCATGGCTGCTGCGGCACTTAACAATGAATTAAATATGGAGGCTTGGAGGGAAAACGGTTAAGCTTCGTCCAAGATGAGGAAAAATTCATGAAACGCCAAATAACCGGGAGCGAAGTGCTCCCGGTTTTGCTCTAGATAAATTCAAATTAATATTGAAGATTTGGATACAGCGGGTACCGATCCGTTAATGCCGACACCTGTTTACGCGCTTTATCCAACACCGCTTCGTCCTTCGGCGATTTCAGCACAGTAGCGATGATCTGCCCAATTTCCTTCATCGCTTCCTCATCCATGCCGCGGGAAGTCGCCGCCGGCGTACCGATGCGGATACCGCTGGTGATGAATGGGCTGGTTGGGTCGAACGGAATCGCATTTTTGTTCACCGTGATCCCGATCGAATCCAGAACATGCTCGGCGTCTTTCCCTGTGATGTTCAGGTTGCGCGTATCCACCAGCATCAGGTGGTTATCTGTGCCGCCGGATACGATGTTAAGGCCTTCGGACATCAGCGTTTCCGCCAGGACTTTAGCGTTCTTCACTACATTTTGGGCATAAGTTTTAAAAGAAGGCTGAAGCGCTTCGCCCAAGGCCACTGCTTTCGAAGCAATCACGTGCATCAGCGGGCCGCCTTGCGTACCAGGGAATACCGCTTTGTCAATCGCGGCTGCCCAAGGCTGCTTGCACAGAATCATCCCGCCGCGTGGTCCGCGCAGCGTCTTGTGGGTGGTGGTCGTCACAAAATGAGCATGTGGAACCGGGTTTGGATGCAAGCCCGCAGCCACAAGACCGGCAATATGCGCCATGTCGACCATAAACAACGCACCTACGTCGTTGGCGATCGAAGCCAGCTTCTCGAAATCGATGATCCGCGGATATGCGCTCGCTCCAGCCACGATCAGACGTGGACGATGCTTAAAAGCGGCTTTGCGCACTTCATCGTAATCGATCAAGAACGTATCTTCTTGTACCCCATAAGCCACGAAATTATAGTACAAACCGGAAGCGTTGACCGGGCTGCCGTGGGTCAAGTGACCGCCATGCGCCAGGTTCATCCCCAACACGGTGTCGCCAGTTTTGAGGGCAGCCAGGTAAACCGCAAGGTTCGCTTGTGCTCCGGAATGCGGTTGAACGTTGGCGTGGTCAGCGCCAAACAATTCCTTGGCCCGATCGCGGGCGATATTTTCCACGATGTCTACGCGTTCGCAGCCGCCGTAATACCGTTTGCCTGGATAACCTTCAGCGTATTTGTTTGTGAGCACGGATCCCATCGCTTCCATAACCGCCTCACTGACGATGTTCTCGGAAGCGATCAGCTCAATGTTGTTACGCTGACGCTTGAGCTCCAGATTCATAGCCTCCAGTACCGCTGGATCTTGCTTTCTCAAATTTTCCATCTTCCGTTGTCCTCCTTAGAATCTAATCTATACTTAATCGCAAAGCGTGGAATCCGAATCCGGCGGCAGCGTATAAACGGCTCGTTCCCCGCCGATCAGCTTCGGACGGGTCGTCGCTGCTGTAACGCGTGCTTGCCCAACCAGGCGCAGTGAAGGACGAAAAGGCACCGCCACCCGCCGCAAATGCATGCCGATCAGCGTTTCGCCGATATCGATCCCGGCATGGGCTTCAAGCGTCTCGGCCAGGCACGGGTCCGACAAACGCCGATAGGCTGCAGCGGCCATCGAACCGCCTGCCTTCGGCACGGGAACCGCAGCAACTTCCGTCAAGGAAAATCGCTCCAGCACCGCCCGTTCAACCACCAGCGCACGATTTAAGTGCTCGCAGCATTGAAAGGCGACGTCAAAGCCGTATTTGGCCCGAACCTGTTCAATTCCCGCCCACAGCTCAGCCGCGATGTCCTCAGCTCCGCTCGTGCCAATTCGTTTGCCCGCCACTTCACTCGTGCTGGCCCCGATGACCAGCAGCTTCCCCGGACCCAGATGAGCTGCAACGGCTACTTCCTCTGCAATTGTTGCTACCTGTGCCCGCAGGGTACCGAGCTCTTCCTGTTCCATGTGATGCCAGCTCCTTTCTCCGCAAACCAAACAACATGTCACAAAGACTGTCCTTATTATATCAGAGAAAGGCGAACCGCAAACGGATGTCCGTCCGCTTCGTTCAAACCCAACCAACAAAAAAAGAGCATAACGCAACTGACGTGCGTCGTGCTCTTTGCCCAGGCGACCGGCCGTATTCTCCGATGCTCCATCGTGGTTTGATCCACTCTTGTCGCCAGTTACATCGGAGCTAAAACTTCTGCTATTAGAATAAAGCATCCGCGCAGCAAATGCAACTGGTTTAATGCCCCTCGCCGCGCTCCAGCTTGGCGATCAGCTTCTCCAGCGCTGCGCTGATCTCCGCCGCCGTTCGGTCGTAGTCTGCTCGCGAACCGCCAAACGGATCGGAAATATCGAACGCGGGCAGCCGAAGATGCAGCTCATCCAGTCGCCGCTGCTGCTCCGCAGGCCACTCCTTCCCCAGCGCTCGCGCCAGCTCCCGATCCGCCGCAAGGCGTCGGAACTCCTCCAAGGTAGCTAATATGGAGGCGTCTTCTTCAACGTATTCTTTTAATGTAAATATTTTATCGGCTGTCTCCGGAAATGAATGGATCACCTGGCGCTTATGCCCTTGCGTCAGTGTCAGAATCAGATCAGCCCACTCCGCCAGTTCGGCATAAAGAGGGGTAGATTCGAAAGTCTCTTTAATCCCCCGGTCCCGCAACACCGCTTCCGCATGACGGGAAATGGAGGCCCCTTTCATGGCGGCTACGCCAGCCGAGCGGACTTCCACGTCCAGCCCCCGGTCCCGCGCCAGCTTGCGCAGCATCCCTTCGGCCATCGGGCTGCGGCAGGTATTTCCGGTACATACAAACAAGATGCGCATGCCCTTTCACCTCCATATTCAGCGGGAAAGCTTACCCGCGTTTGGACCTTATTTTATCACGAAAGGCCTCGGTTTCAAAAGATAAACAATAGTCCAAACGCCAGCAAGATTGCTCCGCCAGCCGCCTCCCCGTAATCGCCCAGCGAACGCCCCATGCCTCGTCCCATCGCCAGTCCAAACAAGGACATGATCCCGCCAAAAAATCCAAAGGCCAGCACCGTCAGGAGCCAGTCTCCATGAAACATGCCCAGCGACACCCCGACGGAAAACGAATCGATGCTGACGCTTAACGAAAATAGCAGCGCACCTAACCAAGTCCGATGGTTGATGGACTGTACGCCGCTGCCTTTGATCGAGCTGACGATCATATGCGTCCCAAGCAGGAATAGAAGTCCGCCTGCCACATACCGTGCCAAGCTTCCCAGCAGCGCACCGACATACTGTCCCGCTGCAATTCCCAACAGAGGCATTAACACGTGAAAGAGAGCCACCATCGTCCCGATGCGGAACGCATCTTTCCGCCGGACTCCCTTCATGCCGATGCCGACACCCAGCGATAAAGCATCCATGCCCAGCGCAATCGCCATCAGCAGGATCGTCACCAGCTCTCCCAGCCGCTCATAAGCCTCTGCCATAACCGTAAGTCCCCTTTGTCCGTCTTTTGTACAACCATATGCGGACAGGTCCCGGTTCATGACTTCACGCAGCCTTCTTTGTGCATTCCTATCAAGTGAGCCCCACCATTAACGGCGAGCTCCCAACAGCAGAGGATCTCCGATCAATGGAGGAACTCCCACCAACAATAGTGGAACTCCCCCAGCAATGTGAAATTAGCGGTAAAAGACGGCGTTATATTCTCAACACATGGGGAAAGTTGGACAAATAACGGTATTTTGTACCGCTAAATTGCCCTTTAGACGCCTGTAATCCCGAAATCCGTAAAAATAACACCATGATTTACCGCTATTTACTCAAAACATAACCTTACCTCTAATAATAACGTCACTTTTTACCGCTAAAAGCGGCAACCATCGTCGCACGTGCCTACACAGTACCAAGACACCTTAAGCTTCCCTTTAGTTCAGCAGGCGAAACGTTCATTCCACTAATCCTCCCAACCGCCGAACAAATCAATCTGATGCGGTGGAAGCTCCCGTGGCGATTGACCCAGCAGGCCCATCATATCCAAAGCGTTAGATGCTGCATCCCCGCCGGAATTGTTGTTAAAGATCATACAGATTTCCTGGGTCCCTTTGCTGAGCAGCTGGTTCAGCATGTCAACCCACTCCTGCAACTCCTCCAGCGAGTAACGGTACAACGTGCGAATCTCCCGCCAATTGGGCGCGCTGGCTTGACTCCAACCCGCAGCATTTCGTCCATGCATGCGAACGATCGTTAACTCAGGGTCAGTGGGCTCCAGCACCGTGGGTACGGAGCCTTGACCGATCTGGGGCTCATCGCAAACGATATGGATCCAGCCCTCCTGCCGCATGAACTCCAACGTGCGTTCTCGGTTAGCGGGCGTGAACCAGCTTTGATGGCGAAACTCCAACGCCAGCGGCAAGTTGCCCATCCATTTACGGATTGCGCGCAGCTGCCGGACATGCTCCGCCGTGCAATCGAACCAAGGTGGAAATTGGAACATTACAGCTTTGAGCCGGCCCGACTCCACCACCGGGTGAATCGAATCGAGATAGGCCTGGAACATCTCTCCGGGACCGCCAAAGGGCGTTTTCCCTCGGCTATGTCCAGTCATCCCTTGGTACGCTTTGATAATAAACGTGAAATCGGACGGCGTCTCCGCCAACCAGCGGCGATAGACCTCCTCGCCCAGCACAGCATAAAACGAACTGTCCACCTCGACCACGTTAAAAAACTTCGCGTACCAAGCGAGCTTGTCTTTGGCCGGCGTTCGGGCAGGGTATAAATCGTCATGATCGCCCCAGCCGGCCAGGCCGATGCGGATCATGACCTCACCCCCTGCCCTCTTCCGAATCTCCGCCGGCCTCAATCACCCGGTGACCGGCAGCTTTCAGCAGCCGGTTCATCACCGCCGAGCCGAGCCCGTCTTCGGGGCAGGCTTCGGCGAGAATGTACGTGACGCCGCAATCGTCGAAGCGGCGGAGCGCAGCGTAGAGACGGTGCGCCGCCGTCTCCAGCTCGTCCTCGCGGCCGAGCGAGAGCGCACAGTCGGCGCGGTAGGACGGGAGGCGCTCGTCGAAGGCGAGCACGCCCGTCTTCTCCCCGCGCGCCGCGGCCGCCGCGAGCTCGGCCTGGATGCGGTCCGCCACCCGATCGGCGGACCCGCGCACAATATGCAACACGCCCTGCGGCGCATAGTGCGTGTACTTCATGCCCGGCGCGCGAGGCGCAGCCGCCGGGCCAGGGGCCGCTTCGCCGCCCGCCTTCGCCTTCGGCTGCAGGGCGGCGTCCAGCCGCACGCCCGCGCCAGCCACGCGGGCGAGCTGCTCCACCGTGATCCCGCCAGGGCGGAGCACGGTGACAACCCCGTCCCGGCCGGCTTCCACGACCGTCGACTCCAGGCCCACCCCGGTGGGCCCGCCGTCGACGATGCCGTCAATGCGGCCGGACAAGTCCTCGCCCACGTGGCTCGCCAGCGTGGGGCTCGGACGGCCCGACCGGTTGGCGCTAGGCGCCGCCACCGGGCACCCCGCTGCGGCGATCAGCCGCAGCGCCACGTCGTGGGCGGGCATGCGCACGCCCACGGTGGACAACCCCGCCGTCACGCGCGGCGAGACGGCGCCTTCGGCCACGGGCAGCACCAGCGTAAGCGGCCCGGGCCAAAACGCCTCCATGAGCCGCTGTGCCGTCTCGTTCACTTCCGTGACGAGTCCGTCCAGCTGGCTCACGTCGGCGATGTGCACGATGAGCGGATTATCGGACGGGCGGCCCTTAGCGGCAAAAATCGCCTCCACCGCCGCCGTTTTCCGCGCATCCGCGCCAAGCCCATACACCGTCTCCGTCGGGAACGCCACCGTCCCGCCGGAGGCTAGTACAGCGGCGGCTTCTTTCAGCGCCGCCGCTTCCTCCGCATCCACATCATCCGGCACTCCAGCCCCAGCTCCAGTTCCAGGCTGGACATGCCACCAACGTGTCGTTTTGGGGGCCACTTCTTTTAAAGCAGGAAGATCCCCGCTGTGTTCCGCTTGATTTGGTTTCATAGATTCCTGTCGGCTCATTCTCGTTCATCCCAAACTGTTCAATAATATATTCTACTATTATACCCGAACCCAGCCATGCGCATAGCCGCAAAAAAACCGCCCGGCATCCCCGAACGGTTAAACAGTTCTCAATATATAAATCATTAAGCAAATAGACTAACAATCCAGTTCCAGAGCTTCACCAGCATATCCCACAGGAAGAAACGCACTTCCGTCTCCTCCGGTTCAACCTGAACGGCATCTCCCGCAGCCCCGGCAGCCGAGGCCTTTGCTGTTGCAGTGGTTACCGCCCCCGCGTCCTTAGCCAACGCGTCCCCGCTCCCGGCGTCGATGAAGCAAAGCGGCGGAAACAACACACACCACCAATTTTTCCCTTTCCCCTCGCCCAGCGTCACGCGCAGCGCTTCGTAGTCGCCCGCTGGATAAACGGCACCGCCGTACATTTTGGTCGGAAACGGCACGGTGCCGAGCTCAACTTGATAGTCGTAGTTTTTGCCATATTGCTTAAGCGTTTGACCAACTTGCTCCTCGATAGCCGGCAGATGCTCGCGGATCACCTGGCGCGCTTCCTCCAGACTCTGCGGATTCTCCAGCTGTGCAACCCAGCCGTTCATTTGCTCAACGACAGCATCGCGAACACGACGTTTGACGAGTTGATCCGCAGCTCCATCCGAATTTGCAAGAATGCGCAGCCGAATCGATTCCTGCGGAATCTGAGAAATCACCGCTTGCGACCCCGCCGCCGCGGCTGTATCAACCATTTGTCCTTCCCAGGACATCATCAACATAACAATCGAAAAAAAGATAAGTGCGATTTTCTTACGGGAAAATGAACGTCTACCCATGATTCCTTGCTCCTAACCAAACCGGTATTTCAGCCGCTGATGTCTATCAGTATGTCCGGTTAAGAGACTTCTAAACCTAGGAATCTAGTAAAAATGTTATCCCCGATTTTCCGACTGGCGTTTAGATCTGAGCAAGGCATAACGCGACGTAGGTGCCGACGAAGCCACAGGGGGCTTCTCTTCTTCCTTCTCTTGCCCGTAGATCCGGATGCTCATCGCCACGCCGATGCTCGCCATATTAATCAGCAGCGAGGTACCGCCATAGCTGATGAAGGGCAAAGTAATCCCTGTCAAAGGCATGAGACCAATGAACATGCCGATATTTTCAAAAATCTGATACAACAGCATCGCCACAATCCCCACGATTAAGTACGGCCCGCTGGTTTCGCGGGTCTCAAGCGAGATCAGAATGAGCCGGTGAATCAGTACAAAATACAACAGCAGCAACGCCGAGCTCCCGATAAAACCAAACTCCTCAGCGATCACCACAAAGATCGAATCCGAGTAGGTGAGCGGTACCCGTTCCGACTGCACCGTCTCCCCTTTCATGTACCCTTCCCCGGTCATGCCCCCGGAGGCAATGGCTAACTTGGCGTTTCGAGTGTGGTAGGAGGCGTCCTCAGACGCTTTCTCCGGCATGAGCCAAGGATCAATCCGGTTAATCCAGTGTTCCCGGCCGATTTCGACGAAGAAGTTGTACACTTGATCATGGTACGCTTTGTACGCCGTGATACCACCGATCACCGAGCCGGCAAAAATCACAAGCGCAATCAGCGCATGCCAATATTTAATATTCCCAATCCATAACATGCCCGCCAAAATCACGACATAGCTGAGTGCATTCCCCAAGTCGTTTTGGGCCATAACCGCAACAAACGGGATAAAAGTAAGCAAGCAGATCGGTACAACGTCCCGCCAAAAGGACAGACGAAGCTTGCGCTTGCGCAGCAACAAAAACCCGAGAAAAAGAACCAGCAGCAGCTTAAAAAACTCCGCCGGCTGAAAGCTCTGATTAATGACCGGGATCGTCAACCAACCGGTTGCGTTATAGTAGGTATTACCAATAAACATAACGACGATCAACAGCCCGAAGCCAAACAGGTACAAGTAAGGCGCATATTTCACAAGCAGCCGATAGTCGACAATCGAAACTCCAAAAAAGGCAACAAACCCCAGCGCATAATAAGCAAGCATGCGAATGTGATAGCCATGATATTGGGTGTTTGACGTAGCGCTGTACAACACCGCAATACTGATGGCCATGAGCAGCAACAGGATCACGACGATGGAGTAATCGATTTTTTTCAGTTTGCTCAGCATGAACATCCTCTTTTCTTGATCTAAAAACCCCGTACCTTTACTTTAAAAGAAACCCGGCCTAACTACAAATGAGCCCTACGACTCAAATAACGAGTCACAGCGTCAAAAGGTTACCTTTTTAGACTTATTTTGCCCCACGGCGTCATTTCTCACGTCTCCCTCATCCCTTGCCCCTCTTGCCTTGCTGTACCTTCCTCCCCCTCTTCACACGATTATCCCTTTCGCTCAGAAAGAAGAAAATGACCATCTATCTCCTCCTTCCGCCACTTTTCCACTCGAACTAACTTCACTCTTTTCTCTTTTTCTCACGCGCTCCCCTCTCACCTTGCCACTCTTTGCACCATTATCCCTTTTGTTCAGATAGGGGGAGCCTTCTTACGCTTTCTTACACCATTATCTCTTTCGTTCAGATGGGAAGTGTTTGCATACTCCTTCTTACACCATTATCCCCCTTGATCAGATGAGAGGTGCCTTCCTATTCCTTCTTACACTACTATCCCTTTCGTTCAGAAAGGAGTATCCTCTTACACCTTTACACCACTATCCCCTTCGCTCAGGCAGGAAGGATACTCATCGTCTCAACCATATCCAAATCGATCAGAAAGAAGAACTTGCTCTCGTCCCTATTTTCCAGGTTATCCCTCTCACTCAGGAATGAGGAGTCCAGGAAACTACTGTACCTCTGTCAATAGAGTAGACACAAAGAATCGAGAAAATTATGCGGCAGATCGGTACATACGTTCGCACTCATTGGGCGTAGAATACCCAATCGCGGAATGGATTCGTTTTCCATTGTAGAAGCAGGTAATATATTCAAAAATGCGTTTCTTGGCTTGCTTGCGTGTTTTGAACTTCTCCAAGTAGACAAGTTCTTTCTTAAGCACACTGTGGAACGATTCAATACACGCATTATCGTAGCAGTTCCCTTTGCGGCTCATACTGCCTTTCATCTTGTAGGTGCGCAGCCGCGCCTGGTAGTCATGAGAAGCGTACTG